>CAYTBO010000054.1:0-10997 GCA_964436055.1 uncultured Ohtaekwangia sp. | reverse complement strand
CCTTTGAGATTTCTTTGTGGTTCTTTGTGTAATTGCAGGTTTTGTTGGTTGCATATAAAGTTAACGCGTGACACCCTTTAGGGGAAGGGGTGAGCGGGGGCAAAGGAGTTACAGGTTACCAGTTTTTTAACCACAGAGGACACAGAGGTTTGCCATGCCTGCGGCAGGCTAGTGGCTGGATGTGAATTGAATTCACCAATCGATTTCAGGGATGCCCTTGCTCCTGAGGAATTCATTCGTTTTGCTAAACGGTTTGCTGCCGAAGAAACCACGATCAGCCGAAAATGGGGATGGATGGGGAGATGAAATAACGAAGTGTTTGTTTCTGTCGATCACCTCTCCTTTCTTCTGCGCATAAGCTCCCCACAAAATAAAAACGACATGCTCTTTTTCATCCGATATTGTCTTAATGACTGCATCCGTAAAAATTTCCCATCCTTTGTTTTGATGGGAGCCCGGTGAAGAGGCGCGAACAGTAAGGGTGGCATTGAGCAGCAGCACACCCTGCGTAGCCCAGCGTTCCAGGTTTCCTGTGGGAGGATGGGGTTTACCCAGGTCAGCCTGTATTTCTTTGAATATGTTTACCAGCGAAGGGGGTGGACGCACGCCATCCCGAACGGAGAAACACAATCCGTTGGCCTGACCCGGGCCGTGGTATGGATCCTGACCAATAATCACCACCTTCACTGAATCAAAGCTACATCGATCAAACGCGCTGAAAATCTCCTTTCCGGGTGGAAAAACCACGTGAGATCGGTATTCCTGCGAGACAAAAGCTCTCAATTCCCCGAAATAAGGCTTATCAAATTGCCCCGCTAACCGTGCTTTCCACGAAGCTTCAATTTTTATATCCGTGTGCATGCAACTATTTTTTTACTATTAGCCTTTTATACGAGGTTGTAAAATAGAAAAAATTGATATTTTTGACCGAAATGGTAACGGAAATCACACAAGGCATCAAAGTAACCGTGGAAACAGAGTATCAACCCTCCTACTCCAGTCCCAGCCAATACCATTATGTTTTCACGTATCGCATTACCATCGAAAACCAAAGTGAGTTTACCATTCAGTTGCTTCGCAGGCATTGGAGAATTTACGATGCCGGTTTCATTCCGCGCGAAGTAGATGGTGAAGGAGTGGTTGGCCAGCAGCCGGTGCTTGAACCCAATCAGACCCATCACTATGTATCGGGGTGTAATTTAAAATCCGGCATTGGCAAGATGGCGGGTTCTTATCAGATGGAAAGAATCGTAGATGGTGCCCGTTTTGAGGTGACTGTCCCGGAGTTTCACATGATCTCTCCCCTGCGCCTCAATTGACATTGTCGAAAAAAGGCTGCGACATCCGAAGATTTTATTTTGAAACTACAACACATCCAAACATTCATATCCCATTGGCTGAATAAGGTAGATGAACACTCTATCCATTCTCCCTTCTTTTATGATTTCTACAAAAACGTTATCAAGGTAAGCCGCAAAGCTGACGGCCATCCGAAGATAGAAGAGATCAGAAATTCCCTTCTTGCTAACCAAACGGAATTAAAAATAGAAAATCTGGGGGCTCCTTCTGCCGTTCAAAAAGATAAACAAACCGTTGCCGATGTAGCCCAACGAAGTTTAAGTCCTACCAGACTCTCCTTATTCTATCAACAGATTGTCAATTACACCGATGCAAAATACATTGTAGAACTGGGTACCTCGATGGGACTGAATACCCTATATCTGGCAGAGAAGAAAGATGCCAGCGTATTTACATTTGAGGGGAGCAAGCCGTTAATCAATATCGCGCGCACGCACTTTGAATTACTGGAAAGCAAAAACATTAAGCTTATCGAAGGAAATATTGATTCAACCCTTTCGGCTTTTTTGCAAAATCCTAATAAGATAAACTTTGCATTGCTGGATGCCAATCATCGTTATGAGGCTACCATACGGTATTTCAACCTGATGATGAAGCGCCTGAATGAAAAAAGTGTGATGGTGATAGACGACATCCACTGGTCGTTGGAGATGGAGAAAGCCTGGAAGGAATTGTCGCACCACGAGCTGGTATATGGCAGCATTGACCTCTACCGATGTGGCGTTCTTTTTTTTGAGCCGGCTCTCAATAAGCAACATTTTACACTATCACTCTGATAGTCCGGGAAATAACATCTATTTTTACAACCCCAAAACACGACACAAACAGATGAGTGAGGTGAAACCCAGTCCAATTGAGCCAAAGAAAGTTAGTAACAAGACCGCAATACTTATTGCCGTGCTCTCCCTTATCGTTATCATTCAAGGTATCAAAATATACCTCGACTATCAGGCGAAGGTAGAAGTGAATGAACAACTTGCCGTGACAGAGGAGGATCTGGCTTCCACCATGCAGCGCCTGAATGAGATTCAGGCTGAGCTGAGTCAGAAGATTACGGAGATTGAAAAACTGGGTGGAGACATTTCTGAACTAGAAAAAGCAAAAGCTGAAGTAGATGCGGAACTGAATCGCACGCGTACCAGAACAAGCAGAAACATCAAAGAGTTGAAGGATCGGGTGGAAGGATATGAACAGTTGTTGAAACTTAAAGATGATGAAATTGAAAAGTTAAAATCGGTAAACAAGGAATTGTACAGCGAGAACCGGTCATTGAAGACCACCCAGAATGAACTTAGTGATTCCATTAACCGCCTCTCAAAAAATACCGATGAGCTTGCCATCAAGGTAGCTATTGCTTCCCAGCTAAAGGCAGAGAACATATCCCTTGCGGCAATGAACAGTCGCGGCAAAGAACGAACTTCACCATTCCGCAGCAAGCAGTTGGAGACGTTGAAAGTAGAATTTAACATTGCCGAGAACAAGGTTGCTTCCATAGAAGGCAAGAAAATTGTCATTCAGGTAAGGGACGAAAATGAGCAGATTATTTTTGATGTAGCCAAAGGATCTGGGACGTTTATAGTAGATGGTAAAGAGGCATTTTATACTGCAGCCCAGGATATACTTTTTGATAATACACGGCAGAAGTTGACGTTTCTCTATGAGAAGGGGTCGGAATATCCAACCGGGACTTATACCGTTGATATTTTTACAGATGGATACAAAATGGGACAGGTATCGTTTGTGGTGAAGTAGTACGTCAGCGAACTGGAAATATTTTTTTTGAGGGTTAAGATCATGCCAGCGTTGTTGCGCGGCTAGCTTTGTTTAGGTATTTTATAGTTAGTGGGTAGTCCGCGCACATTTGGGAGGCGGGCTGCGCCCGCCTCCCAAATTGTAGTGCCACAGCCTTCATTGGTCAGAATTCCGACCGGGACTTATACCGTGGATATTTTCACGAATGGATCAAATAGGACAGGCCGGGCTTGGAGTGAAGTAGTTTAACTGCTTGGTTGGGATAAGCCGTCCAAAAAGGCTAAAACAGGCTGATATTGAGTTATAAATGATAGCTCCCCGCTTTTGGGATAACTACCATTTTGTTATCTTTGCACCTCATTTTTAAAAACTTATCATAACTAATGAAAAATTACGAGACAGTATTCATTTTGAATCCCGTTTTGTCTGCAGACCAGGCAAAGGATACTGTCGATAAGTTCGTGAAGGTGCTTACTGATGCGAAAGCAGATGTAATCAATGTAGAGCAGTGGGGGCTAAAGAAACTGGCCTATCCGATCCAGAACAAGTCCACCGGCTTTTACAACCTCATCGAATTTGCGGCAGATACCAAGCTCATCAACACCCTGGAGACAGAGTACAGAAGGGATGAATCCGTGATGCGCTTCCTCACCGTAGCGCTGGACAAGCATGCGATCACTTACAATGCCCGCAGGCGCAAAGGAGAATTTAAGAAAAACAAAGAAAAACGTGCTGCTAAGGAGGAGCTACCTGCATGACATTAATGAACGAACCCATCAAGCGGGCAGAGATTAAACCCAAGTACTGCCGCTTTAAGAAAAACGGTATTAAATATATCGATTACAAAGACCCAGACTTCCTTATGAAGTTTGTAAACGAGCAAGGCAAACTATTGCCGCGCAGACTTACAGGCACAAGCTGGAAGTTTCAGAAGCGGGTATCGCAGGCCGTAAAACGTGCCCGTCACATGGCCATATTGCCATACGTAGGTGACTCATTGAAATAACCGAAACCCTGATAATACCATGGAAATAATATTGAAGCAAGATATTCAAGGACTCGGTTACAAGAATGATATTGTAAAGGTGAAGTCCGGATACGGCAGGAATTATCTCATTCCTAACGGGGTGGCTATTATCGCCAACCAGTCGAACAGACGCATGGTGGAGGAGAACATTCGCCAGGCCGCTCACAAGGCTGAAAAGCTAAAGCAAGATGCCCAGGCAATGGCGGATAGAATCGGAGATCTGACTATAGAAATCGGAACGAAAGCCGGTGAAAGCGGGAAAATCTTTGGCTCCATCACCGTCATCCAGATTGCGGAAATGCTAAAGTCAAAAGGATTTGATATCGATCGCAAAAAAGTGATCATGAAGGAAAGTCCGAAGCAAATTGGCTCGTATACCGTGATCCTGGATCTTCACAAGGAAGTGAAAAAAGAGATTAAGGTGAATGTAGTAGCCGAATAGATTTGAAGAGAACCGTGAAGAAAGGTAATCCGGAAACGGGTTACCTTTTTTGTTGGTAGGTGGTTATTGTTTCAAGTTGGGAATTTTTTAGCAATGAAGTAAATGCCATCGCTGTTGCGCGGCTGACTTCGTTCTGAGTGTTATAGGAAGATTGTAGTCCGCGCAAATCGTCAGGGGCTTATGCTCAAGCACGCGTTGCAACCGCGCGCTAACTTAGGTGTTCTTCCGGCCAGCGCGCCAAAATCTTCGTTGTTGGCATTGAAGTGGGTGCTATCGTTGTTGCGCGGCCAGACTCCCTTCGTATTGTTATAGGAAGATTGTAGTCCGCGCAAACTGTCAGGGGCGGGCTGCGCGAAGTAGAAATCAAAGAGAGGCGACTATCTTCGTTTTGACCGCATGATATCTTTGCTCTTGCCTTCAATCTGGTTTACCAGTTCTTTGTACCAGGCCTTGCCATATTTGCGGATCAAAGGCTCTTTGAGAAATTTATATACTGGAATACCCAGAGATTTCCCCAGGATGCAAGCTGCTGAGCACACACTCCACTTATGGTAGTTTACCGCTTCAAAATTCTTCTTCTTTGTAATTCGTATGGGATACAGGTGACAGGAGATCGGCTTGCGAAATTTTGTTTTTCCATCGAGGTACGCCTGCTCGATGCCACACTTCAAAATCCCCTGCTCATCATACAGTGAATAAGCACATTCCTTTCCCTGGATAGTAGGTGTAGAAAAGTCGCCATCCTCATCCAGTACCCAAGTACCATGTCGCTTGATCGACTTAAGTCCCTCTTTGGTTAAGTATGGTTTTATTTCATCCTGTATAGATTCCAATATGGGGAGTTCATCCTCATCCAGCGGAGCACCCAGTTCGCCTTCAACACAGCAAGCCCCTTTACATTTTTCGAGGTGGCAAACAAATTCTACCTCTTTTACATCATCCGAAACCAGTATGTCTCCTACTTTAAGCATTTTAGTTTTGATTAAACAAAGCGAATTGAATTTGGTTTCCCGCCAAAGCTTCCATCTGAATATTGCGGGCAGAATATCGCGTGGTGATAAGACCCAACTGGTATGTGGGTATTTCCATCAATCCGGAATCCAGCCGCTGGGTGGCGCAGGAAATATTCAAGCCCATACCTTGCAATCTGCTTTTCCATCGCTGTACCAACTGTTTGTAAAACAAACTATTGCTGTCTGATTTCCATTCAGCCCGTTCCGCATCCGATAAATAACCCAGAAAGGTAGTGAGTTTTCCTCGTTCCGGCCCCATATAAAATTTGTAGTTCAATTTGTTACCCAAATGAAAAGTGAGTGGCACAATAAAACTAAAACCATGCAGACCCAATTGATGGATCAGTTCAAGGCCAGGCTCCAATCCGAAAGCATCGGCAACACAAATAGTGGCTACCTTGTGATTTTTTCTAGGCTCCGGTACATACAGTTTAATTCTGTCGATCAGGTCTTGCGATTTGCCATTGAGCAGGATAACATTTTTGTCTTTGAAATACTTATTGACCCGTATTTTAAGAATTCGAAATTGTTCGGGATCCTCCTCACACAAAACGTATTTTGAAATTGGGAGATCCAATTGTAAAGCCATAATGGGTACACCCGCAAATATTTCGCTTTTTGCCCCCAGGCAGAAAAGGCCATTGCGGGAATAAAGATCTACAAAAACGATTTCATCAACATCCCCCACCAAAGTGGAAATGAAAGCCTTCAGGTGTTGTCTGATCAACTCCATTTTGTTTCTCACCCACGGTTCCGCGGTGGTTACAGCCAGACCATCATCAGGGATTGAAACTAATTCGGAGGAAATATGCTGGCCCAAAAAGTATCGCAGTTTGGCAAAGTTAAATCGTTTTACGCAAATAGAAACAATGCTGTGTTTTTTCTTAAAGGCAGAGGCGATATTGTAAGGCTTTTGATGAGGATATATATGTTTTAAGGAAAGTCTCTATCTCAGAGATTATGTATCAAAGAGAAAATAATTTTTAAAGGAATAATTATTTAAGTGCAAGCAAATCAGTCTGATCCATACATCCATTCAATAATCAATTGAACAGGTCCGGAAAGTAATTATCGCGGGTGAGTGCATAGACTCTGAAACTATTTGCAAGCCCACCCTTGTTGGGTCTATATTGCGCATTGACTAGCGGAATGGACTATCTACAATCACTGAATTCACCTCAACTCGAAGGAACAATCAATACAGAAGGCCCTTGCATGATTATCGCAGGGGCAGGATCCGGAAAAACAAGGGTACTCACCTACCGAATTGCCCACCTGATTGACAGCAAGGGAGTTGATCCCTTCGCCATCATGGCCCTTACTTTTACCAACAAAGCGGCAAAGGAAATGCGGCATCGCATCGAGGGTGTGATAGGCGGAGATGCCCGCAACATCTGGATGGGTACTTTCCACTCTGTATTTGCACGGCTACTCAGGGCTGAAGCCCGTCATATCGGCTATCCCAACAATTTTTCCATTTACGATACCGATGACTCCAAGTCGCTGATCAAATCCATCGTCAAGGAAATGAGTCTCGATGAAACCCAATACAAAGCCAATGTAGTTTACAACAGGATATCCGCTGCCAAGAACAGGCTCATATCCTGGCAGGAATATCTCGGCAATCCTATTTTGGTGGGAGACGATGCGGCCAACATGCGGCCGGAGATTGGCAACATTTACCGAAACTATGCTCAGCGGTGTTTTAAATCCGGGGCCATGGATTTTGATGATTTGTTGTTTAATACGGATAAGCTTTTTAAGGAGCATCTGGACGTGCTGAATAAATATCAACACCGTATCCGGTACTTCCTTGTGGATGAGTTTCAAGACACAAACCTTTGCCAATATTTTATAATTAGAAAGTTGGCCGCAGTCACCCAAAATATTTGTGTAGTGGGCGATGACGCTCAGAGTATTTATGCATTTCGCGGAGCTGACATCACCAATATTCTCAATTTTGAAAAAGATTATCCCGATCTGCGGGTGATCAAACTAGAGCAGAACTACCGCTCTACCAAAACCATTGTAGATGCCGCCAACTCGGTCATCGCCAAAAACAAAGCACAGCTTCCCAAAAATGTATGGACGGCCAATGAAGAGGGCAATCTCATTGAGTTGATCAAAGCCGTATCGGACAATGAAGAAGGTAAATTGGTGGCTACCTCCATCTTCGAAGAGAAGATGCAGCATCAATTGAAGTTCAGTGATTTTGTAATTCTCTACCGCACCAACAGCCAGTCGCGGGCCATGGAAGAAGCGCTGCGCAGGATGAACATCAAGTATAAAATCATTGGAGGGCTGTCATTCTATCAGCGCAAGGAGATAAAGGATTTGCTCGCTTACATGCGATTTTCCATTAATCAACAAGATGAGGCTGCCTTCCGCAGGATCATCAACTTGCCGAAACGGGGAATAGGCGACTCCACGATCGACAAAATTATTGTTGCGGCTAATGATCACGGTATCTCCATCTGGGAGGTGCTTCAAAATGCGCAGAGTTTTATTGGCGGTCGCTCAGCCGGTGCCATTGAAAACTTTGTAAACCTCATCAAAAGATTTTCCATTGAGTTGGAGACCAGGGATGCCTATGAAGCCGCTGCAGAGATCGCCAAATCCTCGGGCTTGCTTCGCGATTTATACGAAGATAAAACGGTAGAGGGTCTCAACCGGTACGAGAACGTGCAGGAGTTGCTGAATGCCGTTAAGGAATTTGTAGACGACACAGAAAAAGAAGATAAAAGCCTCAGTGCATTTCTGGAGGAAGTTTCACTGGTAACAGGTCAGGATGAAGATAAAGACAAAGATCCGGAGAAGGTGACGTTGATGACCATACACATGGCGAAAGGGTTAGAATTCAAATATGTCTACATCGTAGGCATGGAAGAAGATCTTTTTCCTTCACAGATGATGCTTACCAGTCGTGCGGAACTTGAGGAAGAGCGAAGGTTATTCTACGTGGCGATAACGCGCTCGAAGAAAAAATTGTTCTTGTCCTACGCACTTACACGATATCGATTTGGCCGGTTAAAGAATTGCGAGCCCAGTCGTTTTCTGGATGACCTTGATGGCCGATACATCAAGGTGAGCGCCCGGATAGGTGCTCTTGAGTCGTTGCCCAATCCGAATTTTGCCAAAAGTTTTATTAGCGGGATAAAGAAGACCATTAAGACTCAACCAGTTGTAAGGACAACCACCTATAAGGCTCCTTCGGATTTCACACCCAGTGATACCAGCGGGCTAAAGGAGGGTATGAAAGTGGAGCATCCGAAGTTTGGATTTGGGGTGGTGACGGCCATGGATGAAACAGGGGCTAATCGCAAGGCCAGGATCAACTTTAGTGATTTTGGTGAGAAGACATTATTACTTAGCTTTGCTAAACTCAAAATACACGAGAACTAGGGCTGCCGGATTGGCAAGACTTGCACAAACATCCGATGCCGTTCCTGAAAGACATTTAATAATCGACATCCAAAAATCAACTTGAATAATCTTAAATAATGATTGCAGAATACAATACCCAACGTGAGCCTGTCATACTGAAAGAATATGGCCGCAACGTGCAGAAGCTGGTGAACTACATTCGTACCATTCCCGATAAGGATAAACGCACGGAGATGGCCACGACCCTCATTGAACTGATCAAACAACTGGCTCCCAGTGTGAAGGAGGCCTTTGAAAATCCACAGCGCATTTGGGACGACCTGTATATCATTGCCGGCTTCAACCTGGATGTAAACAATCCCTATCCGATTCCTCTTCCAGAGATCGTCTTCAAAAAACCACAGCGAATGACCTATCCTCAAAACAAGGTTCGCTTTAAGCACTACGGTAAAAACATTGAAAAGTTAATCGCTGAAACGCTTCAAAAAGAAGACCCAAAAGAAAGAGAAGACTGCATCATCTACCTTGGCAAATTGATGAAGACTTTTCATGGTAACTGGAACAAGGAAACCATCGATGATTCTGTCATTATTAAAGACATTGAAAAAATGTCAGACGGAAAGTTGACATTGAATCTTGAGAAAGTTCGAGAGGAGAATCTATTTGAAAAACTTTACCGCGAAAAGAAAAAGCACCGCAATCCCAATCAAGGTCAAGGTCAGCGCAATGATCGTGGCGACAGAAGGCCGCATGGCAAACGTCATCGCCGAAGAGATCAATGAGTTCTTTCAGGATAAGTGGTGGTAAGTCCCTGAAAGGAGAAATATTTCCGCAAGGAGCCAAAAACGAAGCCCTTCAGGTAATCTGCGCAACACTACTAACTACTCAGTCCGTTACCATTTCCAACATTCCTAATATACTGGATGTCAATAAGCTTATTGAGCTAATAAAGGATTTAGGTGCCAGCGTAGACAAGCTATCTGCTGATACCTACCAATTTACAGCCGACAAGATCAACATTGATTTTCTTAAAACCGATGAGTACAGGAAAAAGGCTGCTGCCTTGCGTGGCTCTATTATGCTACTGGGGCCTATCCTCGCACGGTATGGAAAAGCCAACATTCCAAAACCTGGCGGTGATAAAATCGGCCGAAGGAGGTTGGACACACACTTCCTGGGGTTTCAAAACCTTGGAGCCAAATTCAATTTCAACCCAAGCGATAACCTCTATCATATTGATGCCTCACAGCTAAAGGGATGCTATATGCTGTTGGATGAAGCCTCCGTAACCGGTACAGCGAACATCCTGATGGCGGCCGTGCTGGCAGAAGGAAAAACCACTATTTACAATGCGGCCTGCGAGCCCTATATTCAGCAGTTATGCGGCATGCTCATCCGCATGGGCGCTAAGATTTCAGGTGTAGGCTCCAATCTGTTGCAAATTGAAGGCGTGCAAACACTCTCCGGCACTACGCATCAACTACTACCCGATATGATTGAGATTGGCAGCTTTATCGGCCTCGCGGCAATGACACAATCGGATATTACTGTCAAAAATTGTCGGGTAGACATGCTTGGCCTTATTCCAGAAACATTCAGAAGGTTGGGAATCAAAATCGACATCCAGGGTGATGATATTCACATACCGGCAAGCGATCAATATGAAATCGAAACTTTTATCGATGGTTCCATTCTCAATGTCGCTGATGCGCCATGGCCCGGCCTGACACCAGACCTGCTAAGCATCATACTGGTGGTTGCCACACAGGCCAAGGGAACGGTATTGATTCACCAGAAAATGTTTGAGAGCAGGCTCTTCTTTGTTGACAAGCTTATCGATATGGGTGCTCAAATAATTTTATGTGACCCACACAGGGCCACGGTCATCGGACTTGACCGGAAGCAGGCATTAAGAGGTATCAATATGTCATCGCCAGATATCCGTGCAGGCGTGGCGCTATTAATTGCAGCCTTGTCGGCAAGCGGTGAAAGTACCATTTCCAATATCGATCAGATAGAT
>CAYTBO010000053.1:1745-21883 GCA_964436055.1 uncultured Ohtaekwangia sp. | reverse complement strand
CAACTTTGATTATTTTTTTTTAATCGGCTTCATAGTCCGGAGTAATATTTTATTAAAATTGTTTTCAGATACATTAATATTAATATTCCCCATATATATTTACTATTGACCTTTATCTTTCACTATGGAAATTGTAATTATTGCCCTATTTGTAATAGGGTATATCGCAATCGCGCTCGAGCATCCTATTAAAATTAACAAGACTGCTTCAGCACTGCTCACGGGAGTACTTTGCTGGACCCTGTATGCGCTCTCATCGCCTGGAGAAATCCATCATATTGGTGAACAATTAGCAGAACATCTCAGCGAAATCGCTGCCATTTTATTTTTCCTGATGGGTGCCATGACGATCGTAGAATTGGTTGACGCATACCAGGGATTCAGGGTGGTGACTGATCGCATTACAACAAGAAATCCAAAAAAGCTTCTATGGGTCATATGTATTGTGACTTTTTTTTTATCAGCCATTCTTGATAATCTTACTACGTCCATTGTAATGGTCTCGCTCATCAGGAAACTTGTACCTAATAAAAGCATGAGACTATTTTTTGCAGGGATGATCGTGGTGGCCGCAAACGCCGGGGGTGCCTGGTCACCTATCGGAGATGTTACAACTACAATGTTGTGGATTGGCGGACATATTACGGCAGGAAATATTATCGCTACGTTATTGATTCCAAGTATAATTTGTATGGTTATCCCATTGCTTTATCTGCAGTTTACACTTCAGGGAGACCTGGGAGAACAAAGTGAAGTTGCTGTTTCCGAGGAGCACGCGCATGGTTATGGACATGTAAGTAATACGCCTGTGCGTGGAGCAAAAACCATGTTGTTTGTAGGAGTGGGTGGATTGATATCGGTACCTATTTTTAAAACGGTAACTCATCTCCCTCCTTATTTGGGTATGTTGCTGGCATTAGGTGTGCTTTGGGTTGTATCCGAACTCATTAATCCGGATATGGATGAGGTAGAGAAAAGACCTTACACAGCGGCTGGTGCCCTTACAAGAATTGACGTACCCAGTGTTTTATTTTTCCTAGGTATACTTTTGGCTGTAGGCTCTTTGCAATCCATGGGAACGCTCGGGGACTTTGCGGCCTATCTTGACAGAGCCTTGGGTGACAACCGAATCATAATTACACTGATTGGCATCCTGTCTTCCATTGTAGATAACGTACCACTGGTTGCGGCCAGCATGGGCATGTACAATATGGAAACCTATCCTGTAGACCATATGATTTGGGAATACCTTGCCTATTGTGCGGGTACAGGTGGAAGTGTATTGATTATTGGATCAGCAGCGGGTGTTGCTGTAATGGGAATGGAAAAAATAGACTTTATCTGGTACCTAAAGAAAATCTCATTGCTTGCATTGCTTGGATACTTTGCTGGTGCCGCTGCCTATTTGGTTATCTACCCCTATTTTGCGGTACACCATTAAACAATGTGCATTCGCATTTTAAATTCCCACTGTTCAATCATACCTGGCCTATATCTTTTCCGATTAAGAAAGCGGTATACGTAATATAACCCATCAGAAGAATAAACGCTTCCCAACGATCCAGTTTTCTTCTGCCCAGTAACCTCAATAATTCTATACTAACTGCTTCAATGCAATTTCAAAGGAAGCTTGCGCAATTCCCTGTTTTTGCGGATTTGCCTTTTTGGTTTGCTCCAAAGCCTTCCTTATGGTTCGCGATATGTCACCAAAAATTGCCTCGTCCTCCATACTCACTTCACTTTCCATAAAATAAGCAAATACACGTGCCATTCCGCAGTTGGCAATGAAATCAGGGATAACTGAAAATTTCTGATCGGCATAAAGTCCCGTTGATCCAAAAAATATTTCAGGGTCCGCAAAGGGCACATTAGCCCCGCATGAAAACACTTCTAACTTTGATGAGATCATTCGGTCTACCTGGTCTTTGGTTACCAACCGGCTGGCCGCTGCCGGTATAAAAATTTCGTATTCCAAATCCCATATTTTCTGATTGACAATTTCATAAGGCAACAAATCATACGATGTTAATTTATTGTTCTTGCGATTGACCACCAACTGCTTAATTTCATCCAGGCTAAAGCCTGCCTGATTAATCAACCCACCCTCACGACTGATAATGCCCACTACCTTCACGCCCATTTGCGCGAGATAAAATCCGGCAGCCGCACCTACGTTTCCCCACCCTTGCACAACTGCCCGTTTGCCTTCAATACCATTCTGCCAAAGTTCATAGTAGTGCTTCACAGCCTGGGCTACGCCATAGCCCGTGCACATATCAGCAATGGTATACTTTTTTGAAAATGAGGGTGTAAACTTCTCGTCTTCAATGATTTTTACAACGCCTTGCCTGAGTTGTCCAATCCGATTTACTTTCTGCGCTTCCGTTGGTTTGTAATGACCACTAAAAACACCCTCCTGAGGATGCCAGATCCCTACATCTTCTGTAATGGGTATGACTTCATGAATTTCATCAACATTCAAATCACCACCGGTGCCGTAGTAATACTTCAACAGTGGCATCACCGCTGCATACCAGCGATTAAGCACCTCAGCTTTGCGCGGGTCATTAGGATCAAAATTAATTCCCGACTTGGCACCGCCAATTGGTGGGCCCGACACCGTAAATTTTACTTCCATCGTTTTGGCCAGCGATTCCACCTCGCGTTTATCAAGTCCCAGTCTCATTCGGGTGCCTCCGCCTGCCGCGCCACCACGCAATGAATTGATTACCACCCAACCTTCCGCCTCGGTTTCCGCATCCTTCCATTCAAATACAATCTCGGGTCTTTTGTTTTCAAATTTCTCTAACAGTTCCTTCATACAATTTTATTAAGATGCGCTTGAAACTTAAGAGGCTAAGTTAGTGGGATTTTCGAATGCTATTTTTTTAAAATCCAATCATTGTTCCGGCACAGGAATCTGATGAAGCACCTGTTACACTCTTTAACACATTGGTTTGATTACAAATTCTCAATACACCAAGAAAAGCAAATACGATAGCTTCTTTGTAGTTAACAATCGATGCATCAGGCACAATTACTTCAACTGCCTTGCCCAACCTGGCTTGAAGTAGTTGAATCAGAAAGTCATTTAAAGCACCGCCACCGGTTGCCAGTAGTTTTGTTTTCCTGGAGGAGCCTGGAATATTTTCTTCAACCTGTATACAAATTGATTCGGAAAAAGTCCGCAGGCGATCTCTCAAACCAATAGAGTCATCATCCAATATGGCTTTAATGAATTTTTCAAACCCTTCTCTTCCCAAGGATGGTTTTTCCCTCTTCCACAACTTATAGCAATTATTCAGCTGTTTCAGCATAGCCCTATTGACTAATCCTCCAGATGACAATTTTCCTCCCCGATCAAATTTTTTGTTGTCTTTACCTGCCAGATAGTTCAATCCCATATTTGCAAAACAAATATCAAATGCAATTCGCTGTCCGTTTTTGTTAGCCGATAAATTGGCAATACCACCCAGATTCAGACAGATATCAAACCGGGAAAAGAGATGGTGATCCCCAGCAGGCACCAAAGGAGCCCCCTGCCCCCCTTTGCGAACATCAAGGGATCGAAAATCATTGATCACAGGAATACGTGTTTTTTCATGCAATGCCACACCATCTCCCAGTTGAAAAGTGAATTTCCTTTCGGGCTGATGAAAAATAGTGTGGCCATGTGACGCAATAAAATCTATGTGCTTTATCTTGTTTTTCCTGATGAAATCATGGCATGCTTTCCCCATAAAATCGCCATACACTTCATTAAGCTGAAGGAGTTCTTCGCCCCCCAGGTCGGGTGCTGCTGTCAGAAGGCCAATCCATTTTCTTGAATAGGGCACAGTATCACTGGCAACCAATTTGAATTTCCATTCGTTATTTTTTTTTTGAAATTCACAATAGGCAATATCCAGCCCATCCAGTGAAGTGCCTGACATAAGGCCAATTGCTTTATACTTGGATACTGATTTCATACTTTTGACATGCCAATCAAAACCTAAAGTAATCATTTGTTAAAAACTTCAATATGAATCTTGCCGTTGATTATGGTAATTCACGTATAAAAACAGGAACATTCAAACAAAGGAATTTGGAAGAAGTACAATCATTTGATGAGGAATCAAAATTCATCAGGTGGTTGAAAGATAAGAATTTTGAAAATACCATTGTCAGCTCCGTGACACGTTCTGTTTCAGAGATTGTAAACGAGATAAATTCAACGGGCGAAAAATTGGTGATGAGTCATTCGCTTCCGGTACCGATAAGTATTAACTATAAAACTCCGGCCACACTGGGTCTTGATCGTATTGCCGCTGTTTGTGGAGCGATCGAAGTGAAACCAGATCAGCATTGCCTTATAATTGATATGGGCTCGTGCATTAATTATGAGTTTGTAGACGATAAGAAAAATTATTTTGGCGGAGCAATTTCTCCGGGTGTTAGTATGCGCTTTAAGGCTATGCACAATTTTACTGCACGACTTCCGTTAGCCGAACCAGGTGCCGATGTGCCATTAATTGGAAATACAACTATAGCATGTCTGCAAAGCGGAGTGCTGAATGGAATACAGGCTGAGGTTGAAGGCATCATTGAGCGATATCAGAAAAAATACCCCACAATGGGCGTGATTTTATGCGGCGGTGATGCTTATATTTTTGAAAAGAAATTGAAACAGCCCATATTTGTGGCCCCTAATCTTGTCTTGAGCGGATTGAACCGGATTTTGTTGCATAATGTCAAAATTTAGATACCTGGTAATTGCCTTCTTCCTTGTTCTGCTATCTCCCGTGGAATCCTGGAGTCAAGCGGCAAGATCTCCTTTTTCAGCTTTTGGGTTAGGCGAGGTCTTTGGGAATGCCTTAACACACAATCAAGGTATGGGCGGAATCGGTATAAGCAACCCCGATTACTATCATCTAAATAATATGAATCCCGCTTTGTTGGTTTTCAATAATATTACTGTATTTGAAGCCGGACTTATAGGAGAGCAACGAACCATAAAAGGCGCAACGGCTTCTGAGAAAAGTGGAAGTGGCAATTTGAATTACCTGGCAATGGGTTTTCCCATTAAACGAACAAAATGGTCTATGGGGATAGGCCTGTTGCCTTACTCCTCGGTTAACTATAAAATCAACTACATAAGTCCTATAGAAAATAGCGAGGTAACGGTTGATGTCGAAGAATCAGGGAGTGGAGGAATAAACCAACTGTATTGGTCAAACGGAATAACCTTACACCCTAACCTTTCGGTCGGTCTCAAATCAACCTATTATTTCAGTGCCATAATAAATGAGTTCAGTAGTACATTGTCTGAAACCACTCAACAAGTACGATTCTCGACCAACATTTATGATAGGCAATCCTTTACCGGGTTTGGTTTCTCCGGAGGCGTATCGTTTCACAAGGACTCTCTTTTTGGCAGAAAAAATTATCGATTGAACATTGGAATGGTTTACGATTTCAAATCTGAAGTCAGGACTAAGTTTTTCGAACGATTTGAGCGATTGAACGCGGCAGGAATACTGGACTCCGTGACGTTGATCAACAATGTTCCTGGCAATACAACCATTCCTCAGTCTCTTTCGGGTGGCGTTTCATTTGGGAAAGGCTTCCAATGGCTGGTAGGCGCTGACTTCACCTACCTTGATTATTCACAATTCAGAAACTTCAATGGCGATTCGGGTGGCGCAAAATCGGGGTGGCAATTAGCATTCGGCGCAACGGTCACACCCGATGCGGGATCGGTGACAAACTATTTAAAGCGGGTGACCTACCGAACAGGAGTAAGCCTCTCCGAAACACCTTTTATGGCAAATGGAAATAACCTGAGAGATTTTGGCATTAATTTTGGGTTATCTCTTCCCGTAAGCCGGATTTCAAGTTTAGATTTGGCCGTTAAAGTGGGTAAACGAGGTGATTTGGAAACAAACAGTATTGAAGAAAATTACTTTAAGTTATATTTCGGCGTTACTTTCAACGATCAGTGGTTTATTAAAAGAAGATTTGATTAGAAATGAAAACTATGAAAACAATTGTAACTGGCGCTTTGATGTTAGCATTATTCGCAGCCAACCTAAATTCGAATGCTCAGTGTCGTGAATTTAAATGGCCTGAAGACAAGAGCAGGGCAGAAGAAAAAGTTGCACTCTATGGCGATGCCATGAAGCAAGGACAATACAGAGATGCCGCTAACTCATTTGCATGGATGGTTCAAAATGCTCCTGACTGGCATGTAAAACTATACATTGATGGCGCTGACATATATGATAATCTTGCTGAAAAAGAGAAAGATCCTGTCAAAAAACAGCAACTGGTAGACTCCATGTTGATGATGTATGATTTGCGTATCAAAAACTGCGGAGACGAGGTAAATGTGCTGAACAGAAAAGCTTTCTATGCTTACAAGTACAACGTAACCAAGAAGGAAAAAGCCATGGAATTACTCGCTTTGTTTGATCGCGTAGCGGAAATCAGTGGCGTAAACATGAGTGATGGTAACCTTGTAGCCTATATGACGACAGTACAAGCCAATTACGTACTGCTTAAAAATCTTAGTGATGAGCAGATTCTCGAACGCTATGATAAAATCATGGGCATTGCAGATGAAAAAATTAAGAAAGCTGAGGCTGCCGGCAAGACTAAAGACGTAGACAAACTGAAAGAATATAAGGGTGTGGTGGATGACCTGCTTATAGGTATGGTGAAGGTAGACTGCGACTTTGTAAAAAATAACCTGGAACCAAAGTTCAGGCAGAATCCGGCTGACATTACACTGGCAAAAAAGATTTTTGGATTTATGTTGCAAGGGAAATGTACTGATGACCCTTTGTGGTTAGAAGCCGGAGAAGTAATTCATAAAGTAGAAAAGGACTTTGGTCTGGCTAAGAACCTTGCACTGAGATACATGGGCAATGACAACCTGGATAAGGCCGAGACCTTGTTTAAAGAAGCGCTGGAGCTAGCTACTAAAAATGAAGATAAGGGAGAAACACTTGCTTACCTGGGAAGCGTACAAAGCAAGAGAAATAACAAAAATGCAGCGCGTGACTATTTTCGACAGGCTGCGGAAGCTGGCAATAAAGAAGGATGGGAAAAAATCGGAGACTTGTATTATGGAAGTTTCAATGATTGCAAAAAAGGTGTGAACATGGCTGAAGATCGTCTTGTATATATTGCTGCCTACAACATGTATTCGAGAGCTGGCGAAAGTCAGAAAATGGCTTTGGCCAAATCCCAATTCCCTTCCAAAGAAGAGATATTCCTTTTCAACTGGAATGTAGGTGACACGATGCGAGTAGGTTGTTGGATCGGAGAAACCGTTACCATTGACACCAGAGATTAATAGGTTGAATTAAATTAAAAGGCTGGCTAAATGTCAGCCTTTTTGTTTTATATGAGAATCATTCCTACACACCTTAATTTTTTTCGTTACCTCAAAGCTTCGTGGCTCCTACCCATTTTACTTTTCGCCTGCACTCCATCAGAAACAAGTCAACCGCTGGAGTATTCAGGTCCACTCAAAGAGGCAGAGAATGTAGAGATGTTCTATACAGAAATGGACATGATCAAAACAAAAATGATTGCTCAAAAATATTTCGAATACGAAAATGGTGATCGTGAATTTCCGGAAGGTATATACCTTGAATTCTTTGATGAAAGCGGAGTAATCACTTCCACCTTACGGGCCAACAGCGCCTACTATTTTAGTGAAGAAGACAAATGGCGAGGGCGTGGCCATGTTGAAATTATCAATATTGAAAAAAAAGAACAATTGAATACAGAGGAGCTTTTCTGGAAACAGGATACGAAGCGAATTTTTACAGAAAAATTTGTAACCATAAAGTTAGAAACCGAAGTAATCTATGGTACCGGCCTTGAAGCCGCTCAGGATCTTTCAGATTATACCATCAAAAATCCCCAAGGCGAGTTTGAAGTTGTCGATTAGTCTCCATTGAAAGCATCCGTTAATATCCTTATCTTCGCATTTCCATGAAATTAGTCGATGTGATTTTATTGTCACTGGCGGTAGTGTTTATTATTGTTGGAGCCTATGAGGTAATGACGGTTGGCTTAGGCCCGGCTTATTTGCCCCTCATGCTGGCCATGGTTCTCTTTTTTGTGTATACCCTGAGAAAACGTTCGGCTTAGATGGATTTACAGCTTGTCGTCCCCATCCTTCTTTCATTGGTTTTTTCCTTTTTCTTTTCAGGAATGGAGATCGCTTTTCTCTCCGCCAACAAATTGCAGATTGAATTACAAGGCAAGCAAGGAGTGCTGTCAGGAAGGATTATGTCGCATTTTATCAAAAAACCTTCCTGGTTTATAGGCACAACGTTGATTGGAAATACGTTGGCTTTGGTGCTTTTTGGCATATTCATTACGCAAATGATTGAACCTTCATTGGTAAAATTTTTACCTGAAGCCCTTGAAGGTGATGTCTATGTCATGCTTTTGCAAACGACTATTTCCACCATTATTATTTTATTTACTGCGGAGTTTTTACCCAAGAGTTTATTCCTGATCAATCCCAACGTAATGCTGACGGCACTTGCCGTTCCCTTCCGCCTCATGTTTTATGTACTCTCTCCCATCACCTTCACCATCGTGTACTTATCAAGAATTGTAATTGTTTACATATTACGATTGGAATATTCGGAAGAAAAACCTGCATTTGGTCTTACGGACATGAATCATTATTTGAAAAACATGCAGAAAGTAAGTCATGAAAATGAGGAGATAGAATTGGATACAAAGATTTTTCACAACGCCCTGGAATTCAAAACGGTGAAAGTGAGAGAGTGCATGATACCCCGCACAGAAATAATTGCAATTGCTTCCGATGACGGGCTGGACAAATTGAAAGATGCATTTATTGAAAGTGGCCATTCAAAAATTATTATCTACAAGGAGTCCATTGACGATGTGATCGGATATTGTCATTCCTCGGCTTTGTTCACCAGACCTAAATCAATCTCAGAAATACTTACACCGATCATCATTGTGCCGGAAGCCATGATGGTGAATGAGCTGATGATTCAGTTTATCAAAGATCGCAAGAGCCTTGCCGTAGTGGTAGATGAGTTTGGAGGGACTTCAGGGATTGTGAGCATGGAGGACATCATCGAGGAAATTTTTGGAGAGATCGAAGATGAACACGATGAAGATGATTTGGTGGAACAAAAGCTTGATGAGAGAACATTTTTACTTAGCGCCCGTCATGAGATTGACTACCTCAACGACACGTACGAATGGAAATTGCCGGAAGGCGACTATGAAACGTTGGGTGGCATGATTTTGTCATATACTGAGGACTTTCCGGAAGAAGGGGAGGCCGTCTCAATTCCTCCCTATACATTTATCATCCAATCGAACGAAGACAATCGCATTGATGTGGTTAAACTCATCGTAGAAAAAGATGCAGCAAACAACTAGCACATAACCTGTTTTGGGCTACCTAATCGCCTGATTATCAGCAAAATTAATTGCGTAATTATCCAATAAGGCCTTTGCCGAATTGATAATAGCCATTAAATTTGCGGCTCTTTAAAAGTTAAAAAATTACACAAACTATAACCTGCATCAAAGTATGGCTCTTATCGGAACATTGAGGAATAAAATGACTAAGTGGGTGGTAGGATTTGTGGCCATTGCCATTGCTGCGTTCGTACTCAACGATTTGTTTGGAAATGCCCCTACCTCTTTATTTTCCGGAAGTGAAAATAGTGTAGGGGAAATTGGAGGCAAGTCGATCAGCAGAGAAGAGTTTCAGGCTGCCATTCAAGCCAGAGAAAATAACTACATTCTGAATTTTGGCCGCCAACCGGGAGATCGAGAGCTTCCATCCCTTCGTCAGGAGGCATGGGATCTGATGGTTGCCCGTTATGCCATCATTCCACAATATGAAAAGGTAGGCGTAAAAGTGACTAGCGATGAAGAATGGGATATCATTCAGGGTAAGAATATTGACCAAAACATCAAGACTTCATTTACAGATTCTGCCGGTAACTTCGATCGTAACAGCCTGATATCCTACTTGCAATCATTGGATGACCAACCTGTAAATTCTGAACCGCGAATTCGCTGGAATATCTTCAGAGCAGATCTTGCACCATCACGCGAAAGAATAAAATTTGAGAATCTCATTCTAAAAACTACCTACGTGACTGAGGCAGAATCGGAAAGAGAATATCACATGCAAAACGATGTTGTTGAGCTGAAGTATCTTTATGTGCCATACTATGCCATGAGCGACTCTACGGTAAACGCATCGGATGAAGACCTGAAGGCCTATTACAACAAGAACAAGGAAAAATATAAAACAGAGATGTCGCGCAGCCTTAGCTACGTCACCTTCCCACTCATTCCCTCACCAACTGACT
This sequence comes from uncultured Ohtaekwangia sp., assembly GCA_964436055.1. Lineage (GTDB taxonomy): Bacteria > Bacteroidota > Bacteroidia > Cytophagales > Cyclobacteriaceae > ELB16-189. The sequence goes on along the minus strand of CAYTBO010000053.1, from coordinate 11,510 downwards.
CTGCGGAAATCCGTGAGGAGATGGTAAAAATTACAAATGATCTTAAACTCACCGTTGAAGATTCCATTTTTGCTTCTATCAATTCAGATAATACCTCCGCTTTTTCAACCTATACTGCCGATAAGCTTCCTCCCTTTCTGAGCAATGAAATCAGTAATCTTTCAGTTGGTGATGTAATCGGCCCCATACTGGATGGCAACTACTTCAAAGTAGCCAAGCTTGTTTCCATTAATGAGGATGCAGACTATACCGCAAAAGCAAGCCACATTCTGATTCGATGGGACGACAATTCTGACGCATCAAAAAAAGTAGCGAAAGAAAAAGCACAAGGGATTTTAAATCAAATTAAAGCTGGTGCAAACTTTGGGATAATGGCGCAAGAACATGGAACGGATGGAACCTCCACCCGTGGCGGTGATCTTGGATTCTTTACGTCCGGGCAAATGGTAAAACCTTTTGAAGATGCAGTTTTTAATGCTAAAAAAATCGGCCTCATTAATAACCTGGTTGAAACTGAATTTGGGTATCACCTCATTGATGTAACCAGTGTGAAGGACAACACCTCTTTTACAGTGGCCATCATAGAACGTGAAATAACATCAAGCGATGAAACACAAAATGAAGCTTACCGGAAAGCTGATCTATTTGCAAGCAGTGTTTCTGATCTTGATGAATTTAAGCAAAAAGCCAAAGAAGAAAATTTGACGATTTATGATGCGGTCGATGTTGAACCCAACGACAGCAGAGTAAATACTCTCGATAACGCCAGACAAATTGTTTTGTGGCTATTCCGAGATGCCAAAGTTGATAAGGTGTCGGATGTTTTTGATGTAAGCAACAGCTATGCCGTAGCGGTAATGACTGGTAAAAAAGACGAAGGCGTTAGACCTTTTGAAGATGTAAAAGAGGAAATTACACCATTGGTCAACAATGAACTAAAAGGAAAAAAGATCATTGAAAAATTGAAAGGACTCACAGGAACATTGGATGAAATAGCTGCAGCTTATGGATCGGATGCCACTGTAAATTCTTCCAGTGACTTAAAATTGAATACGAATTCTTTGCCTGGTGTAGGTATAGACCCAATTGCAGTTGGTAAGGCGTTTGCCCTGGAGGGAGGAAAACCAAGTGAACCAATTGCAAGTGAAAATGGTGTATTGATTCTGGAGATTGGAAATAAAACAACAGCCCCCGAGATTGGTGACTATTCTATTTTTAAAAATCAGAAGCTTCAAACATTGACCAATCAAGCAGGGTTCAATATTGCCGAAGCATTGAAAAAAGGTGCGGACATTGAAGACAAGCGCTACCTTTTCTATTAATCATAAATTTTAAGAAAAGACTCCTACTGTCATTCAGTTAGGAGTCTTTATTTTTTTACATGGACGAGAATTGGCTCATTTCTTTTAGGGAGAAGCTAGACAACCACTATGCGTGGCCCTCTTTATATACTTTCAAATTTATTGTTCCAAAAGGCAAAGAATCCGAAGTGCGCAACATGTTCCCGATGCACAATCCCAGCGAAAGAAGTTCAAAAAATGGTAATTATACCAGCTTCACCGTCCAAATGATGATGCCATCGACTGAGTCCGTCATAGAGGTGTACAAAAAAGCTTCCGCTATCGATGGGATAATTGCCCTTTAGGCAATCCAACAATAGTTGTAAAGTGGTAACTTTAATCCCTAATCAAATTCAATACTTATGTGGATTGAAGAAAATCATAAGCTAAAGAAGACTTTTCAGTTCAAAGACTTTGTTGAGGCTTTTTCATTCATGACTAAGGTCGCTCTTATCGCTGAAAAAATGAATCATCATCCTGAGTGGTCTAACGTTTATAATCGTGTCTCCATTGAACTGTCGACACACGATGCGGGTAATGTCATTACCGACAAAGATCATAAACTGGCAGCGGCTATAGATCAAATTGCAACGTGAGTAATGCGCCATCGCTTTTTATTGTCCCCACTCCTATCGGCAATATGGGCGACATTACGTTGCGCGCATTGGATGTCTTAAAAACCGTGAATGTTATTTTGGCTGAAGATACCCGCAAATCCGGTATCTTAACCAAACACTATAACATTCAAAAACCACTTACCAGTTTTCATATTTTCAATGAGCATAAGAAACTTGCGAGCTTGATTGCCAGAATGAAATCAGGTGAAACAATGGCTTTGGTGAGTGATGCCGGCACACCCGGAATTTCTGATCCTGGATTCTTACTGGTTCGCGCCTGCCTGAACGAAGGTATTGTCATTGAATGTCTTCCCGGTCCGACAGCCTTTGTGCCCGCCCTGATTAAATCAGGATTTCCTAGTGATCGGTTCGTCTTTGAAGGATTCTTGCCTCATAAAAAGGGAAAGCAAACTGCATTGAAAAACCTGTCGGAAGAAGAGCGAACGATTATAGTATATGAATCTCCGCACCGACTGGAAAAAACACTGGAGCAAATGATCGAATTTTTTGGAAATGAACGCATGGTGTCCATCTCCCGTGAACTTACCAAAATCCATGAAGAAACCATCACAGGCCCTCTGAAAAAGGTCGGCGAGTACTTTCAGAAAAATAAGGTAAAAGGAGAACTTGTTTTGGTGATCGATGGTAAAAAAAAATAATATAGCATCGCACTACCTGTTTATGGGTGGTACCGTACTCTTCAGTCTGGCCTGGTTGATGCCTTCCTTTCCACTTCTGGCATTTATTGGATTTGCGCCTTTCGTAGCCATTGCTACCAAACCCAGAAAAGATAATGCGTTTTGGAACTTCCTCGAATTGGTAATGCTGGGTTTATTCATCGGATTCTTTTCCTCTACCTTGTTTGATCCGTCACAAATCCTGATCAGTGTCCTTCAGGCGATACTATTCACGTTACCCTTTTTAGGTTATGCATTCGTTCGCTCGTTCTTAGGGGGAAGCGTGAGTGTCATTACCTTGGCGTTGTTGTGGCTAGCTATGGAATATTTATTGCTAAAATGGATACCCATGCCTCCCATTTTTCTTGCCGACTTTTTTAAAATCAAACTTGAATGGGATAGATGGAATGGCTATACGGGCTACTTGGGAACTTCATTGTGGATTTTGGCAAGCAATATAATTATCAGTAAGGCCTTGCTAACAGACCAAAAAGTAAACTGGTTCTTTTTGATTTTGTTTATCGCCATTACCTCGGGCCCAATCATATATTCCTACGCAAGTGACTTGGAGCCGATTACACGCCAGGATATGCTATCGCTTTATACAGCAACACCTGACGTTGGCAATACTCCCTACTCTTCAGGTGGTGAGTTCATTCCAAGAACTGCCGCCTGGATTTCTGTGTTAATACTATTGTTTACCTTCGTCAAAATGAAAACAGGTCGTAAGTAATGAATCTGAACCAGCTCAAAGAAGATGTAATTGATGTCACCACCGAAGTAGCTGATTTTATCAGGGGTGAAGTGAATAATTTCGATAAAAATAAAATTGAGCAGAAAAATTCGTTTAACAACCTGGTCTCCTATGTGGACAAGGAGTCAGAAAAGAGGTTGGTATCGGCCCTGAATAAAATTCTACCTGGCGCTGGTTTTCTTGCAGAAGAGGGTACTTCGTCAGAGGGAACCAATGACTACCGATGGATTATCGATCCGCTGGATGGCACAACTAATTTTACCCATGGGCTGCCACCGTACGCCATCAGCATCGGATTGGCTAATAAAGATAAAATCATTTTTGGGATTGTGTATGAAATTACAAGAAACGAGTGTTTTTATGCAACAGAAGAGGGGGCCGCTTATTGTAATGATAAAGTGATTAAAGTAGCACCTACTCCCACGCTTAATGAAAGTTTATTAGCGACCGGATTTCCCTACTATCACTTTGACAAACGAGATGAATATCTTTCCATTATAAAAACGTTTTTGGAACTCACTCATGGTGTGCGAAGAATGGGGAGCGCAGCCACAGACCTTGCCTATGTAGCTTGTGGTAGAATGGATGGATTTTTTGAATACAATCTGAATCCGTGGGATGTAGCTGCAGGAAGTTTGATTGTAGAACGGGCCGGAGGTTCAGTTTCGGACTTCAAAGGGAAAAATAATTTTTTATATGGCGGTGAAATATGCGCTGCGGGCGCTATTCATCCAGAAATGGTGGAAGTAATAAAAAGGCACTGGGGGTATACCGATTGAATTTGTAAATTTGTGCTATGATGCAATCTCTCCTTGTCGGAATTCTTCTCATAGTCTCCGGTATTTATCTGGGAAGAATGATTTATAAAAGCTTTGCGAGCTCACCCTGTGAAAATGGCTGTGGCAAGTGTAGCACAATCAATGTCGACAATATTGTGAAGTCAATAGAAAATAAACAACCCGTTAAGCCCACACTTTAGTTCCTTCAGTACAATTTTTACAGATTTCGATTTCACTTCTCGACCGAAGGAGAGATTTTCTAAAATTGTTATACTTGTCGCTTCTCCAAATTTCACTAAACGAATTTTGATTAAGATCGCCTAGTACAAAATGAGCATCTTTGTCAAAGCAACACGGTACGACTTTACCATCCCAGGTAACTACACAACTATGCCACATTTTCCAGCAATGATTTAAGAACTTGTTCTTAATTTCATACGTTCCGTCTGCCCGCCTTTTATACCGGGAGTATTTTTCTTGTACCGGAATCAGTTCCGACCCGTTTTTATAGTCATAGATTTGCGCAGTCTTCAGCGCTACTTCCTCTACACCCATTTCATTAGCAAGTTTATATATTTGCTCAATCTGTGATTCATTCGGGCGAACTACTAAAAATTGAAATATCACATGCGGGGTAGATGATTTTAATTCACGTTTCCAGCGAATAATATTTTTTGTTCCCTCCAGCACTTTTGAAAGGTCCCCTCCTATTCTATAGGATTCATACGTTTCCTGATCTGCGCCATCAATGGAAATAATAAGTCTGTCCAAACCGGACTCAATGGTTTTCTTTGCCATCTCATCGCTGAGATAATGCGCATTGGTAGAGGTAGCCGTGTAGATTTTTTTCTTCGAAGCATAGCTTACCATCTCCAGCAATTGAGGGTGCAAATAAGGCTCTCCTTGAAAATAAAATGTCAAATACGTAAGTGTTGGCGCTAGCTCATCAATTAATTTTTGATATAAATCACTGGATAACATCCCTCTTGGGCGTGTAAATGATCTCAGGCCACTTGGGCACTCCGGGCAGCGCAAATTGCAGGATGTAGTGGGCTCAATAGAAATACTTATAGGAAGGCCTGAAAGAATCGAGTTACCCGTAAGTCGGGATTGAAAATAACTAGCAACTACTTTACCTGAGTTCCATAATCGAGGAAGGGTAAGCCCTGATGCAAAGTTTATTCCGTCCTTGATATTTCGATTCATGATGAGTTCAAAATTACCTTTTACTGCACGATTGTTTTATCTTTCGAACTATTATTTACTGTAGATGAGATATTTTCTGCCCATCGCCTTAATTTTTTTTTGCACGGAAGTTTATGGCCAGTTTACGCTCTCCGATCAATCTCAAATTTCGGTGATTACCTGCGCACCCTATCAGGGTGAATTGTATTCCGCCTTCGGACACAGCGCTATCCGTGTTTATGATCCTGTGCATCAAATCGACTATGCATACAACTATGGGGTTTTTGATTTTGATCAACCTAATTTCTACCTGAATTTCACCAGGGGGCATTTATTGTATAAACTAGCCGTTCAGCACTATCCGCGCTTTAGAGACATTTACTTGTATTATGGACGATGGGTACATGAGCAAGTAATCAATCTGGACCAAAGTCAGAAACAAAGATTGTTCGACTACCTCCAGTGGAACGCACTGCCTGAAAATCAGAACTATCTCTATGATTATTTTTATAACAATTGCGCTACCAAAATTAGAGATGTCTTCAAGGAAGCATTAAAAGATGAAATCAGCTTTGATGGATCGTACATCACAACAAATTATTCAATCAGAGATCTCACAGATATCTATTTGAAAGCCCAACCGTGGGGCGATTTAGGAATTGACATTTGTCTGGGTTTACCAATGGACAAAAAGGCGACAGCACATGAGTATATGTTCCTGCCCGATTACATCGAGTCCTCCTTTAATCACGCTGTGCTAAAAAAAGGTGACCGCGTTGTACCCGTTGTAAAAGAAACCATTGTGTTAACTCCGGAAAATCCAGAAGTTATAAGTAATTTCTTTCCACACCCGTGGGTAATTTTTGGAGGATTTCTTTTAGCCGTAATTGGCTTTACCTGGAAAGATTTTAAGCAAAAAAAATTATCGGGCTGGCTGGATTTTATTCTGCTGTTTATCACCGGCACAATAGGCTGCCTATTATTTATCCTATGGGTGGCTACTGATCACAAAGCAGCAGCAAATAACTTCAACCTGCTATGGGCGTTTCCGCCAAATCTGATAATCGCCTTTATCCTGTTCGGTAAGTTGAAAGGGTTTTTGAAAAAGTATTTTGCAGGGCTGACTGTCCTCACCGTTTTATTGATATTGCTTTGGCCGCTACTACCTCAAGATCTCAATCCATTTCTACTACCATTAGTGATTGCGCTAGGCTTACGCTATGCTGTCAACTATTGGTTTAGGCATAAAGAGATCACATATGAAGCGGTCGGTTAGCGGTTGCGGCCAGACATGCTTCTTTCACCGCTTCCATATAAGTAGGATGAGCATGTGACATGCGCGCAACATCTTCTGCCGATGCCCTGAACTCCATAGCAATAACACCCGCCGCAATCATATCTGCAGCACGCGCTCCAATGATATGTACTCCCAATATTTCATCTGTTTGTTTATCCGCCAATATTTTCACCAGACCATCCAAATCCATACTGGCCCTCGCTCTTCCCAATGCTTTGTATGGAAACGTACCTACTTTATAAGCACGGCCACTTTCTTTTACTTGTTCTTCTGTATAGCCAACGCTGGCTACTTCGGGCCAGGTGTAGACAACGCCAGGAATCAATAAATAATTGATGTGTGGCTTCTGCCCTGCCATCAGCTCTGCCACCATTACGCCTTCCTCCTCCGCCTTATGTGCAAGCATAGCTCCACGCACTACATCACCGATGGCAAAAATATTGTCAACCTTGGTCTTCAGGTGGTCATCTACCGGCACTCTTCCTTTATCCAATCCAATACCTATTTTTTCAAGACCAAGGCCCTCCGTGTAAGGTCTTCTGCCAATGCTTACTAAACAATAATCTCCCTTGAGTTCAATTTCCTTGCCGGACTTATCAGAAGCCTTCAGCACAACCTCTTTCCCTTTATTCTCTAATGACGTCACTTTGTGTCCAAGGAAAAATTCCATTCCCAATTTCTTCGTCACTTTCAGTAATTCCTTACCCATCGTACTATCCATGGTTGGAATCAGGCTGTCGAGAAATTCTACTACAGTAACTTTTGCTCCGATTCTTGCATACACTGATCCCAATTCCATTCCGATCACTCCACCACCAACGACAATCAAATGTTTGGGTACTTCTTTCAATTCCAATGCCTCCGTGCTGGAAATGATTCTTTTTTTGTCAAAAGGAGCAAAAGGAAGCGGTGTGGGTTTTGATCCGGTGGCAATAATTACTTTCTCAGTTGTAATCGAAGTCTCTTTTCCGTCTTTGGTTTTTATTCGGATAGTGTTTTTATCTACAAACGATCCTACACCGGTATGAACATCAATTTTATTCTTCTTCATCAGGTAGGCAATTCCATCCACATTAGCCTTTACAACGCCCGCCTTGCGGTTAATCATTTGTTTGATATTTACCTTTGGAGCCGGGATGTCAATCCCATGCTCTTTAAAATGCTCACGCGCATTAAGGAAATGCTCAGAGGAATCCAGCAACGCTTTTGATGGTATGCATCCAACATTGAGGCATGTGCCCCCCAGGGTATCATATTTCTCAACAATTGCAGTTTTAAATCCCAATTGAGCGCATCGGATGGCAGCTACATAGCCGCCTGGTCCCGATCCGATTACTGTTACATTGTATTGCATGTATTCCTTTTTCTAATAAAACATCTTAATCAAAGCTGCATTAAATTCCCAGAATCAACCTTCCCGGATCTTCCAACAATTCCTTTACCCTTACCAAAAAACTCACTGATTCCTTGCCATCGACAATTCGGTGATCGTAAGAAAGCGCCAGGTACATAATTGGCCGGATTACCACTTCACCGTTAAGTGCAATAGGTCGCTGAACAATATTGTGCATACCAAGAATTGCAGATTGAGGTGGATTGAGAATAGGCGTGGATAGCATTGATCCAAACACACCTCCATTGGTGATTGAAAATGTTCCACCCGTCATCTCCTCAATTGATAATTTTCCATCTCTGCCACGGGTAGCAAGTCGCACCACTTCTTTTTCGATAGCATCCATACTAAGTGATTCCGCATTGCGGATAACGGGGACCACCAATCCTCGCGGAGTAGAAACCGCAATCGAAACATCGCAGTAATCATGATAAATAACTTCATCACCATCGATGTAAGCGTTTACGGCTGGAAATTCCTGCAAGCCAACACACACGGCTTTGGTGAAGAAACTCATAAACCCAAGACCTACTCCATACTTCTCTTTGAATTTGTCTTTGTATCGTGAACGCAAATCCATCACAGGTTTCATGTCTACCTCATTGAACGTGGTCAACATAGCTGTCTCGTTCTTCACGGAAACCAATCTTTTCGCTATCGTTCTGCGCAAGGAGGTCATTTTTTCTCTTCGCTGTCCGCGCTCTCCCGCTTTCATTGGCACCGGAGCACTTAACGCACCTGACTGTTTAGCCTGCCCTGCACCAGCTTTGGCATTTACAGCATCTTCTTTCGTAATTCGCCCACCAACTCCCGATCCTGAAACCTGCTCGGCGGAAATTCCCTTTTCAGCCAGAATTTTGCCCGCTGCCGGAGAGGGGTGACCTGTAGCATAGGATTTATCGGACGTTGCCTTTGCTTCCGGATCGGCTGCGGCTTGCTTTGGGGAGGAAGACGGAGGTGCACCTTCAGCCACTTCAATTTTGCAAATCAAACCACCGATGGGTAAGGTTGTTCCTTCCTTCGCTACAATTCGAAGTACACCTTGTGCTTCTGCCGGCAATTCAAAGGTTGCCTTATCAGACTCCACCTCAGCGATCACTTCATCCAGGCTTACAAAATCACCTTCCTTTTTTAACCAGGTTGAAATCGTTACTTCGGTAATTGATTCACCCACGGCAGGAACTTTCATCTCTTTAATCACTCCTGTTGGTTTAGGTCCAGATGATGTTTTCTCCTTCTCTGGTGCCTTGGCTTCATCCTTTGTATTCTTTGGGCTCGCTGGGGCAGGTGTTGATGCTCCCTTAGCAGCCTCATCAATCTCACAGATCACTTCACCAATAGGTACTGTTTCGCCAGCTTGTTTAGTGATTTTTAAAGATCCGGCTTTAGGTGCTGTAAGCTCGAAGGTAGCCTTATCGGACTCCAGCTCTGCTATGATTTCATCCATTTCTACATGGTCGCCATCTTTTTTCAACCAGTTGGCAATCGTTACTTCGGTAATTGATTCACCGACAGTTGGAACTTTAACTTTTTCAGACATGGTAAGTAATAATTTTTAAGCTTTAGTTTCTAGGGCCTGATTAATAATTTTTTCCTGCTCTACTTTATGAACTTTAATAAAACCTGTAGCTGGTGAGGCACTGGCCTTTCTGGAAATGATTTCAAGTTTTTGATTCGGCATCATGCGTTGAATAAAACTCAGATAGCCCATGTTGGATGGTTC
>CAYTBO010000053.1:0-1645 GCA_964436055.1 uncultured Ohtaekwangia sp. | reverse complement strand
CCATTTACAAAGTCACCAAATTGAGCCTCCCACAATACCAATGCATTAGGTGAAGACATCGAGTAACCATATTCAAATCCAAGAACTCCGAATTCAGAAAGCAAAGAATTGAATATTTGAAATTTCTCCTGTCCTTTTTCTATGTTATCCAGATTACAATAATTCTCATTCGCATTAACGTCCATCACATACGCATGTCGGTGAGAGAAAGTCCCCCTCTTTACATCTTGCCCCGACATACGTACAATACGTTTCTCCAAAAGCAGCGATCCATAAGCCAGAAGTTCTGCGTCCGCCCAGGTTAGATTTTTTGTTTCAAAAAAGGAATTATACCTGTCTTTCAATAATTTCTCAATCTGCTTGATCGGTTTAAATCCTTCTGGAATAGTGGTGAGTGCTTTGCCCACTTTGTCTATCACAGATTGTTTAATTGCCGTATCAGGAGAGGCATCAAAATCTTCCGGTGTTGACTTCCTTAACTTATGCCATTCTTCTTCAATCTTCTGAACTTTGTAAGGCAGTTTCTGCTGCTTTACTTCGTTTAGTCTGTCCTGCAATTCGCTTCTGAACTTTTTGTCCATTTCCCCCGCTAACTGCGCATCAACATCACCACGCTCGATTAGTTTTTTGAAATAGATTTCTCTTGGATTCGGATGCTTTGCAATAATGTTATAAAGCTTTGGTTGGGTGAATTTCGGTTCATCACTTTCATTATGTCCATGCCTTCGGTAGCACACCATATCGATGAAAATATCTTTGCCAAATTTTTGCCTGTACTCAACTGCCAGTTTGCAGCAGAATGTGACAGCCTCTGCATCATCACCATTTACGTGAAGCACGGGAGCATCTACTATCTTGGCGAGATCAGTACAATAGATTGATGTACGCGCATCGTCATAGTCGGTTGTAAACCCAACCTGATTGTTAATTACAAAATGAACCGTGCCACCGGTATTGTAACCAGGCAACCCGGACATTTGCACAATTTCATAAAGTATTCCCTGGCCAGCTACTGCGGCATCTCCATGGATGAGGATGGCCATTGCCTTTTTTAAATTGCCCTTATATTCATCATCAATCTGTCCTCTTGTATAGCCAAGTACCAATGGGTCTACAGCTTCAAGGTGTGAAGGATTGGGTGTAAGCTTTACATAAATCTTGTTCTTGGAAGGTGTATCAATCTGGCCTGCGTAGCCCTGATGATACTTTACATCACCATCGCCCATGGTATGGTCAGGGCTTGCATCTCCTTCAAATTCTGAAAATATCTGTTCGTATGTTTTGCCTAATATGTTGGAAAGAACATTTAGCCGACCACGATGGGCCATTCCTATTACAACTTCCTCTACGCCAAGTTCAGCAGACTTATTGATTATAGTTTGAAGGGCAGGTATTGTATTTTCACCACCTTCCAATGAAAATCTTTTCTGGCCAAGAAACTTAGTGTGCAGGAAATTTTCAAATACGACAGCCTCATTGAGCTTGGATAGAATGTTCTTTTTCTCATCCTGACTGGGGTCATAGGTATAGTATTCCTTTTCACATTTATCCACAAACCAGTCAAAGATTTCCTGATTGCGTATGTAGCTGTATTCAAATCCAATGGGGCCGACATAAACTTTTTCAAGCTTTTCAATTATCTTCT
>CAYTBO010000052.1:0-22204 GCA_964436055.1 uncultured Ohtaekwangia sp. | reverse complement strand
CCATCGGGTGAAAACATAGGAAAAGCGTCAAACGTCTCATCGTGTGTAATGCGTTCAAGCTCAGTTCCATCGGTCTTAATCATATATAAATTGAATGGGAAGCCCCGCTCCGTTTCATGATTGGAGGCAAAAATTACTTTCTCACCGGAAGGATGAAAGAAAGGACACCAGTTGGCTTTTCCCAGGTTCGTTAATTGTCTTAAATCAGAACCATCTACATTACAAATAAATAATTCCATTTGGGTAGGCATCACCAGTCCTTCCGCCAGTAAATCTTTGTAAATTTTTATTTCTTCATCCGTCTTTGGTCTCGATGCCCGAAAAATCAATTGCTTACCATCCGGAGAAAAGAAAGCGCCTCCATCATATCCCAATTCATTGGTTACTTGTTTTACATCCGTTCCGTCAATGTTCATTGTGTAAAGCTCAAGATCGCCAGATCGCAAGGAGGTGAAAACAATTTTGTCACCTTGAGGCGAAACGGTCGCCTCCGCATCGTAGCCAGGCTCGTTCGTAAGTTGTTTCAATGTATTGCCATTCAGGTCTGTTACGAAAATGTCGAAGTCGGGATAGATCGGCCACACGTATTTTCCATCAGCTCTTCTTTCAGGTACAGGAGGGCAAGCTTCATTACCCAAATGTGTAGAAGCATAAACCACTGTGGTATCACCAGGCAAAAAATAAGAGCAGGTAGTTCGGCCCTTTCCGGTGCTGATCATTGTGGGCACTGAAGTATTTGAAATATTGGCAAAGGGATCCATGTAAAAGATCTGATCACATGAAGTATTGAATTTTTCGCTGGTTGATTGAAACGTGAGCAGTTTACTGTCAAAACTCCAGTACGCTTCTGCATTGTCTCCTCCAAACGTGAGTTGTTTTATATTTTTAAGATGCCTCTCATCCGGGTGACGAAGTGAATCAATAACAGAGGAAGCTTCTGTTTCTTGTTTAGCTTTTGGGGTACAAGAAGCAAATGAAATCAGTGCAAGAATTATGATAGAAAATCTCATATAACAGTGTATGAAGTAGTATTTTTGTCTCCTTAATTTTGACGGTCAAATTTAACACTAAAGACGTGCAAAACTCAACTTCAAAGCCCTCCCAAGTACATTTTCTGTCCCTTATTTTTCTAATCACATTTATCGCTTGTGAGCCAAAGCAAAAGTCGTCAGCAGATTGGAGTATTTCCTTGAAAGATGATGTTACTTTTTTAGCAAGTGACGATCTGGAAGGCCGAAAGACAGGCACAGAAGGAGAACGAAAGGCCGCTCATTACATCGTTGAACAATTTACGACAATAGGTCTTACACCAGCCGGCACAGACGGATTTTATCAATCTTACGAAGTCACACCATCACAGAATCCTCATGAGATGCCGGCGATGGGCGAGGGCGACTCACTTACCATCAAAACCAACAACGTGGTCGGACTTATTGATAATCCCGGCGAGGAGATCATAATAATCGGAGCACACTATGATCACCTCGGGTATGGTGGTGTAAGTTCGCTCTTTCGTGGCGACAGTGCGCAAGTGCATAACGGGGCGGATGACAATGCAAGTGGTGTTGCCGTAATGATACAGCTTGCAGAAAGGTTGAAAGCCCAGAATCTAAAGAAAGATATTCTCTTCATTGCTTTTAGCGGTGAAGAAGATGGACTGTGGGGTTCAAATTATTTTAGCAAAAATGCTACCATCGATCTGAAGAAGGTTACGGCTATGATTAATCTTGACATGGTGGGACGACTGGATGAGCAGCGCGGGTTGGCCATCCATGGGGTAGGTACCTCTCCTTCCTGGCCCAACATGGTTAATATTGCCAACAGCGATAGCTTGCAATTGATCTTCCGGGAATCTGGAGTGGGGCCATCCGATCACACTTCCTTCTATCTTCAGGATTTGCCGGTACTTCATTTTTTCACCGGTCAACATGAGGATTACCACAAGCCCGGTGATGATGCCGGGAAACTCAATTATGAAGGTATGGTGAAGATCGCAGCGACAATTGAACGACTCGCCACTCAGCTTGACGAGAGCGAAAAACTAGCCTTTACCAAAACCAAAGACGAATCAACCGAAACACCGAGGTTTACAGTCTCTCTCGGTGTGGTTCCCGATTACTTATTTAGCGGTGTTGGAATGCGCATTGATGGAGTCAGCGAAGGAAAGCCAGCTCAGGTGGCAGGCCTTCAAAAAGGAGATATTGTAACCAAACTGGGCGAGAACACGGTGAGCGACATGATGTCCTATATGAAGGCCCTTTCCGGCTTTGAAAAAGGTAACGAAACCATGGTGACTGTAAAGCGTGGCGATGAGGAGCTAAATCTGCCCATCAAATTTTTCTAGTCACACAATTTTATCCTTTAGCCTGGTCTCAATTCCAGAATAGGTATTAATTTGCCGCCTGATGGATAATTTTGTCGTATCGGCCAGAAAGTATCGCCCGCTTGGATTTGAGGAAGTTGTTGGTCAGGAGCACATTACCACCACGCTAAAAAATGCTATTAGTAATAACAAGCTTGCGCAGGCCCTGCTTTTTTGTGGGCCTCGCGGCGTTGGAAAGACCACCTGTGCCCGCATTGTGGCCAGAATGATCAATGGGTTTGAAGAAAAAGCTGAAGTTAACTCCCTTAATATTTTCGAACTCGATGCAGCCTCCAACAACAGCGTTGAGGATATTCGAAACCTGATTGATCAGGTTCGCTACCCGCCTCAGTTTGGCAAATTTAAAGTCTATATTATAGACGAGGTTCACATGCTCTCCAACTCGGCCTTCAATGCTTTTTTGAAGACTCTGGAAGAGCCACCCTCCTACGCCATTTTCATTTTAGCTACCACAGAAAAGCACAAAGTGATTCCAACCATTTTGTCGCGGTGCCAGATTTTTGACTTTAACCGTATACAGGTATCCGACATCAGTGGGCAACTGAAAAAAATAGCAGATCGTGAAAAAATAAAAGTTGAAAATGAGGCGCTTCACCTGATAGCTCAAAAAGCGGATGGTGCCTTAAGGGATGCGCTTTCCATTTTTGACTTAATGGTGACCTTCTCCTCAGGTAAGGAGGTGACCTATAAGGATGTGTTGAATAACCTTCATATTCTTGATTATGACTATTATTTTCAGGTAGCTGATGGTTTACTTGCTGAAAATACATCGCAACCACTTCTGCTATTGGATGAAATTCTTAAAAAAGGTTTTGATGGTCATAATTTCATCGTTGGTTTTGCAGAACACATCCGCAATCTCCTAGTTTCTCAGGATGCCCGAACAGTAGAATTAATGGAAGTGCCTGAGGCCACGAAAAAGAAATATGTAGATCAAGCGAAAGCAGCTAGCCCTTCCTTGCTGTTGTCCTGGCTTACTATTGCTAATCAATGCGACCTGAACTATAAATCGAGCAAGAGCCAGCGACTGTTGGTTGAACTGGCGCTCATGAAAATGGCGCATGTCAATGCGGTGTTTACCGGCAACGGATTAACCAACCAGGAGGCATTAAAAAAAAAAGTGAATTAATAAGTGAAGAGCCTGTTGCTCCAGTTTTAGCTGGCCAGCCGGATGAACAATCTGCTCCTGTAGCCGTACCTGCAACTCCACCAAAAGGATCAGCGCAAATCACTTCCAACAGGAAAAAACTAACACCGAGCCTGACTTCGCTTGTCAACGGGAAAACAAATCCTGTTGAAGCAGACACTCCAACCGCATCAGAAGATCTTAAACCGACGGTTACTGATAATCCCGTTTCATTGGAAGTGCTAAAGCAGGTTTGGAATGAATTCGCTGAACAGCGAAAAAACCAAGTAGGGGAATACCATCTATTGAAACAGGATTTCGAATTTCAGGATAACCTGGTCACTATACATCTCTCCAATCATGTTGAAGAACCTTTATTGCAAGCCATCAAAGGTCCACTCACAGAATACCTCAGGGAAAAACTTGGCAATAGCAAAATCAATATAACCAGCGAGGTGAAAGCCGTTCAATCCAGAAAAATAGCTTACACCAACAAGGAAAAATTTGACCACCTGGCCGAAAAAAATCCAATCCTGCTGGAATTAAAAGAACGACTCGGGCTCGATACCGACTTTTAAAAACTGCCCGTTATCCCTCCATCTTTGGAAGCGTGCCAACCAATTCTCTCCATTTCTCCAACTCTGGTATTCCCGGTTTGCGCAAACCAAAAAACTGAACGATCATTTCTTTATTTGCATCAAAGACTTCTATTCCCGTCACTACGCCATCTTCAGTTGGTTTTTTCACTACCCAGGCACTGTCTACCAAATCTTCCCGCAAATGCATGTTAAAATCGGGATCAAGTACATTTAGCCAATTCTCCATTACGCGAATGGTTTGAACTTTGCCCTGATGAATTTGAATGTTACCGCGATTTCCGGCAAAGACCATGATCGGCAGTTTTTGCGCAGAAGATGTCTCCAGCATCTGCTTCAATGATTCCTTGCGCAGGGGATAGCTGAATTTTCCCTTCGAAATCACCACTGCATCCAACCGGTTTACCTGATGCTTGCGAAGCATCCCAAAAAAATCATGCGTATCTTTCATGTTTTCCCAATCCTCGAGCAACGCATGCTGGTCTACATCTTGAATAGCCTTGGTTGGCGCGGCCGGAATAGCCAGCACCTCTATTTCCTGGCTTTGATTTGGTGATTTGAATTCTTTTACCAACTGATCATATACTTCCAAACTGCTGCCCTTCTTGCCTTCCTGATCATCCAACATAAAAATTTTGGTAACCGCTTCACCACTTCCATCAAAAATCTGTATGCTTCGCTGCACACCACGTGGTGTCTGTTGCTGAACGGCAAACCCAAATTTCCAGCTATGGAAAAAAATGCGTGATTCAATAGGCCCAATCACAGTGGCCATCGTATGGGGCCCCTGACTAATAATATCAATTTTTTGAAATGGACCTTTGTGTTCAAGCACGCATCCATTATTTCGGGTCAATGACATTACCCTGCCCAAATCAGGCCAACGTTTTACTAACAATGGCCATTCCCCTTCCAATCGGGTGGTATAATCACCTACCGTGGTTGCCAATAGTTCTGCTTCGCTTACCTTCAATGCATCAGCACAATCGCGAATGCGAAGATTGGGCTTTTCTTCCTTTAACTTATTCCAGGCAGTTTGTAAAGCAGCCGGCTTGTTATCAATACTTAGCGTGTTCATTGATTTATGGTTAACGTTGAGTTTATGTGACTATGTTCTTTTTCAGGTATGATGTAAGGACAATTGCTACACGGATCATGATATATATTTACCCGGCAACAAAATGTATCTTCAATAATCGATTTGGTAAAGACTTGCGCAGGAGTTCCTTCTGCCACAATCAAACCTTCCTTTAGCAGGTACAAATGATCGGCAAACTGGGCTACCTGGTTAAGGTCATGTACCACTGCCATGATTCCAATATTACGCAGGCAAGCCTGTTTCACTATACCAAATATGAGTTGCTGTCTTGCAATGTCAAGGTTAGAGGTAGGCTCATCCAGGAGGATATACCTTGGGTAGTCATATTCTTCCCATATCTGAACGATAACGCGGGTAAGTTGAACTCGCTGCTGTTCGCCCCCGGATAGCGTCAGGTAGTTACGACTCAGCAAATCCTCAATTGCGGTAAGTGCTATTACCTCCTCTAAAATTTTTTTGTTGTGCTTCAAGGATCGTCCGTGGTTCAATTGTCCCAGTTCGATCACCTGCTGAACGGTAAAGGGAAATTGAAGTTGTGAATTTTGGGGCAACACGGCCCTGACTTTAGAAAGGGATGAAGGTGAATAGTTTGCTAGCCGAAGGCCATTGATCACTACTTCTCCGTCGTTCGGAATGGTTTCCTTAGCAATTATTTTAAGGAATGAACTCTTGCCTGCTCCATTTGGACCAGCCATGGCAGTAAACGAACCGGGTTTTACCGTCAGGTTCACTTTATTCAAAATTTCTCTTCTGTTCTTTGACAGGGATATGTTAGTAGCTGTGATCATCGGACAATTAATTCTTGTTTTACCTTAGCCCTTACCAGTAGCAAAATAAATACCGGGGCTCCGATCAAACCCGTAACTACACCAATTGGAAGTTCAGCGGGCGCAACAACCGTTCTGGACAGCAGATCCGCAATAATCAACAAAATGGGTCCACCGATAATCGAGGCTGGCAGCACCAGGCGGTTATCCGAATGAAACGTAACGCGAATTAAATGGGGGACCACTAGTCCAACAAAACCAATAACTCCTGATAGGGAAACACTTACTCCTACTGCCAGGGCACAAAGTATGATTATGAATATTTTAACCTGCTCCACGTTCACACCCATATGAAAAGCTTCAGACTCCCCTACGGCAATTGCATTAAGTTCATTGGAATAGGTAAGTAGCCAGGCTGATGTCAGCATAAGAATAGGTGCTGCTATCCACAATTTTTCCCAGGATGCACCACCCAGATCGCCAAGGGTCCAAAACGTAAATGTCCTGAGTTGATTTTCGTCGGCATAAAAAATGGCGAACCCAATAAGCGCTGCGGCCAATGCATTCACCGCTACTCCACCAAGAATTAAAACAGCAATGTTCGTTTTACCTACCTGTTCACTGATCTTCATCACCAGCAGGGTTGCCGCCAGACCTCCGCCAAATGAAATTAGGGGAACCATAAAATTGCCAACCCCTGTGTTTAGGGATATCCACGACGAACCAAATACGATAAAAATAACCATCCCCAACGCGGAACCACTGGACACGCCTATTAGACCAGGCTCCACTAAGGGATTTCTGAACAACCCCTGAAGCACTGCACCACTAATGGCGAGGGCAGCACCAATTAAAACAGTCATCACTAACCGCGGAAGGCGGATACTCCAGAGCACAGTATCAAAAACTTCATTGACGCTGAATGTTCCAAACAATCCAGTCTTATTCAAAAGTATAAATACAATATCCTTTACGGGAATTACCACCTGACCAATACTGAGAGACACAAAAAAAATAATCACCAGCAGTGTCGACATTCCCGAAAGAATAAACGAGTTTTTGAAGTGGCGTAGAGACAAAGCTGCAAGTGCCATCACTTATTGCTTTTGGATTTCGGGATGCAACAGCAACGTCAATTCCTTTACAGCCTCTCCAAAGCGGGGGCCGAAGTTTGAGAGTTTAATGCCATCCACCGCGATTATTTGTTTTCGCTTTCCGGCTGTGGTTTGTGCAACACCCTGAATTGCCAAGGCACCTTTTATTCCACCAATGCTCTCCAGGCCAGATTCAAAAAAAAGAATAAAATCAGGATTGGCGGCAACCAGCGCCTCACTATTTAATGGCTTGTAACCTGACACTTCGGAAAGTGCGTTGACAGCTCCCGCGTAGGAAAGTATTTCAGAAAATGTTTCTTTACCAGCCAGGTTGACCACCGACAATCCCCTGTTGTGAAGACCCAAAACCCGTGGTGAAGATTCAGACTGAATGATCCAAGATTTAGCCTCCTGAAGTTCACTCTCAATTTTAGTTATTAGAGTCTTTGCCTCATTCTGCCGGTTCAGAGCTGTCGCTATTTTGTGAATGATTTCCTTGGTCCCTTCAAACGAAAACCGTTGCTCGATTAATACGATTTCAACTTTTGTAGATTGAAGCTGAGACAAAACGGCATCTTCAATGTAATCCTTCTCTACGATTATCAAATTAGGATTCAGGCTGAGAATGCCTTCTGCACTTATGGAGGAGCGGTAGCCAATACTCGGTAAAGATTGAATCTGAGGTGGGTAAAGACTGGTTCTATCGCTCGCTACAATCTTATTACAATCTCCTAAAGCGCATACCGTTTCAGTGACCACGCTACCGGCTGTTATGATGCGCGTTTGTGCCCAAATCGAGCTTGTGGAGAGAATAACTCCTAAAAAGAGGAAAAGACGACTCATTGTTTAGATTTAATCTAAATAAAGGTCAAATAAATCGACTATTTAGAATTAATCCAAGTAATGAATCAAAAAACACGATGAAGCGATTACCATTCAAACAAAAGAAAGGCCTGGATCACGTTTGATGCCAGGCCTTCTACCTAAACGATTTTGTTTTATCCGGCTTTCTTAACCAAGGCAAACTCAATGGATGGACGCCCACGCTCTCCGGCTTGTGTTAATGCCGTAAAGCGCATTTTATAAATATTACCTGCAGGATCCTTTATTACGTAAAACCGATCGGAATTTACGGAAGGTGGAGTTGTACTATTGCTGGGGATACTTCTCCAGGAAGAACCAATCGACTTTTGAGATGACGAGAAAGTAAGCCCGGCAAGATTTGCTTCAGCAAAAGCATCATAACTAATTGTTGCGGTCATTATTTGTACCGACTCTACCCCGTTTCTGTTTTGAATTACAAAATCCTTGAATTCAAATGGAATTGTGGTTGCCGGTCCCAGTGAAAACGAGTTGGTAAATACGGTGAACGCAATATCCCATTGGTCTTTCTTAGGTTCCGCTTGAACAAGACCATTTTCAAAATGCACATAGTTAAAAAGATAAGCGTTGTCTCTGGACACATTAACGGTTTGAAAAGTAGAAGAACCAATATCTGCATGCTGAAGGGAATAGCCGTTTCCATTTCTTACAATTCTGATTTTCTTCCAACCACGCTCAGTACCATCAGGGTTTTTCCCACGATTCACGATATAAACTTTGTTGTCTGGGCCGGTAGCCGAAATTTCCGCAATGGCAGTTTTTGTTATATCTCCTGCCGAATCATCAAACCAGTTGATAGATTCTGCGAACCAGGGCTGAGGTGGTCCCATGACAGCACTAAAAATTGCCGCCAGTGACAATTGTGCTCCAAACCCAACAGTATCAGCAGCAGTTACGGTTGCCAAATCCGTTGCATCAATTGATCTTACCAGCATGCCAGATGAAGTGTTGTGAATGACACGGAACTCCCCATCCATAGTATAAAATCCGAGATCCCAATCACTGCGGGATAAAAAGGATTGACGATTACCGCTTAAATCTATGAAAACCTTATTTGGCTGAAGGTCGCCACCAACATTGGGGGCCATAACCGCTGATAAGGCAAGTATTTCACTGAATGAAAGCGTCAATTCAGTTTTTTCACCCAACACCAACGATTCAATGGCTGACTGAATGGTGAATTTTATTTGCTCATCACCCAACAGTGCGATTCCTTCTCCTTTTATTATTTTAAAAGAAATCCCTGTGGCTCCGGATATTACGGGCAAAGACAATTTATTATCAACCATGGCAGGTTCAGTAGTAAATTGAGTGCCATAAGTCAAACCTGTCAACACGGCTCCTATTTCAATACTTCCTTGGACTGTGGTCTCTCTGGAGAAATTTATATTTACTACCAGTTCACTTTCATCCGCACCAATACCTAATTCCTGAGATTCGAATTCGATTATATTATCCGGCAACTCAATATCATCTTCACACGAGACAAACCCTATAGCAAAAACAAAAACAATCAAGTAGTTAAGAAATTTATTCATAATTGGTTAATTTTTAAAACTGTTAAGCGAGTAAGAAATTCCTAAAAAGTATGATCGTCCATAGCCTATCGGACGGGCACCACCACCGGTATGCGCCCCACCGGTTACTCCCGTACTGTTGATATTGACCACATCAAAAAGATTACGGACTCCGGTTGTAACTATAAAATTTTTGAACAAATCCTTTTGAATAGTTGCGTCCATCCACTGAAAACTGTCTATTTCTGACAATTGTACCGATTGGGTGCCGTTGTCATTCGTGATTTCGAAGAAAGGCGTGACCCCGGTGAATTTATGATAGACCGAAAATATCATTCCTATCTTCGGGAGCTTATAACTGACAGATGAAATAACCTCCGGTGACCAGGCAAACTCCTCGGATGAATTGGCACTCTCCGTGTATTGGTTGTATCTGCCTGTATAGGAAAACCCAAGTGAGGCATCCAGTTTGTTCCATTTAAGTTTATTATTAACTGTAATTCCTTTGGTCTTGAACTTGTCAATATTTAAGTACGTAGTAATGAGGGTATTGCCAGGCTTTTGACCAAATCCGATCATGTTTTCTACGGTGTTATAAAAACCACCCAAAACGGTAGAGAAACGCAATGATGATTTATCTACTACTTGCCAATTCCAGGATCCACTAAAACTGTGAGAAAGTTCCGCCTCCAGATTCTGATTCCCCTCAACGGAATGATTAGAATCGAAAAAATCAAAATAAAGCTCGCGTATGGATGGGGATCGAAATCCTCTGCCATAAGACAATCGCAAGTCATGATTTTTCGCTAAAATTAGTTTTGAATTAATCGAAGGAATAAAAGGAGGTGCCTGATAAATGGAATTATGGACAATACGAACACCCGGTCGCAGATAAAACCCTTTGATAACCTCCCATTCAAGCGAGCTAAACAAAGCAAAGTCATTAACTTCTTGAATTCCAGCCTGAATTCTTCCTCCTTCTCCTCTTTCCAGATTGACATCAAATCCAGGCTGAATACTCAACGCATTATTAATTTTATACTGAAAAGTCGAGCGGGCGGTAATTCCCGTGAATATGGTTATATCTTGTAAACCTTCGCCAAGTGCCAGGCGGGTATCACCGGTTATCCGGTTGACCGTAGTGGTTACGGTTTTCCTTTCGAAGTTGGTGTAAGCCAAAGCGGCATTTAAACTAAATCGATCAGAGAATTTATGGGCTCCTTGAACCTGATGCATAAACCGATTGGTCCGGTAGTTTTGATCCAGGGCTTCATTTCCTTCAAACAATCCGGGATTATAAATGTCTTCATTTAAATAATCCAGACGGTAGTAGACATTCCCACCTTCTGTATTCACTCCAATAGATCCACTCCCCATCCATTGCGATTTGGGGTGCCATTGCTTATCCCTGCCCACGGCACTACCCTGCCATCCTCCAAAATAATTTCGGTTGAGATCCAGCCTCGTAAAAAACTTATTCCAAGAATACCCTCCACCAATACTTGCGTTGTGAATACCTTCTTTTAATCCATATTCTGTTCCTGCCGTTTCTTCCTGAATCCTTGCATTAAGTTCCCATTTACCTTCAGCGCTTTTTTTGGTAATGATATTGATAACTCCAGCCAACGCATCGGCTCCATAAACCACCGACATCGGACCCTCAACAATTTCAATCCGCTCAATACTTTGAACATTAATCTGATTAATATTTATTTCGTTGGATGTTCCTTGTCGGCCTACCATGGGGACCCCGTCAATCAACACTTTAACGTTTTGTCCAGCTAATCCCTGAAGGGAAAGGTTTGATCCGCCCAATGCCTGATCTTGTGAAAATCTAAGGTTAAGCTCGGTATTCAATACATCTTCCAGTTTGGTTGCTCCTCGGGCCTGAATGATTTCAAGGGGTATAGTTCGTACCGAATAGACCGATTTCTTTGCCGATTGCGGTTCAAATTGTCCTGTTACTACAATTTCTTCCAAAACCCGGGTAGCTAATGTATCTGAGGGTTGACCATGAGCCCACAGCGGTACTGCAGCGAATCCCAAATACAATACGAGGGGGCCTAGTTTTTTCATGTGCGCAAATATTAGAACGATTCTAAATTAAAAATACCCATATAAGGACTATTTGTAACCACGATTAAGTTATTCTCTCAGAATCGGCAAAAGTTGGTACTTTTATAACATAAAGGCCTGAAATAGGTTATTTCTGGCAATGATTATTGTCATTTTTATTCAATAAACCCATTTATGGAAGTAATGCAACCGTTAAAAAATACCCAAGAAGGGATAACCCGTGAGCTCTATTGCCGGGATGAAATATCACTGAAAACTGCCTTGAATAGTAATGACACAACGGAGCGCTATTCAACTGAATTGAAAAAAAACCTGATCCATTTCTACTTCTGTATGGAGGGAAGTGCTGTATTTGAGTTTGGCCCTCATTATTCAAGAGAAATACAAAAACGAAGGAACTACTTCTTTTACAATCCGGAAAAAGACTTGCCCTTTCAAATCAGCATAGCTCCGGGCACTAAGATGGTTTTCCTAACCATCTCATTGGAGCATCTTCACCAACTATTTCTTGATGATACACTGCCTTTCCTTAAACCGGAAAGCGTCAACCGGAAATTTTATGATGAACGTGAAATACCGGCTTCATTGATGGTCGTACTCAATCAGCTCCTGACGGTAAATCTTAGCGAAACAGCAGAAAGACTTTACTATCAAGGTAAAGTGTTGGAATTGATTAGCCTGTATTTTTCAGAGAAGAAGGCAGATACGGAAAGTTGCCCCTTCCTGAATGATGAAGAGGTTGTGAGAAAAATAAAACACGCGAAAAAGTTCTTACTGAAAAGCATGGATTCACCGCCTGGCCTTAAGGAACTTGCCAAAAAAGTGGGACTTAATGAGTATCAGTTAAAAGTTGGTTTTAAACAGATTTACGGCAACACGGTTTTTGGTTTCTTACTTGATCATAAACTGGATAATGCCCAGCTTCTGTTGGATTCGGGCAAATACAAAGTGAATGAAGTGGCCTATCAGATTGGATATACAAATCCCAGTCATTTCATTGCTGCTTTTAAAAAGAAGTTTGGTGTTACCCCTAAGAAATACCTGATGAACCGGTAAAAATTATCGTCTTCTGTATGATCGGCGGGGCGTGGTGCCAAACAACATACCAAATAATCCTCTCACCACTTCTCTTCCTACCTGCCGGGCCACGGGTGACGATAATACTTTATCAAAGGTGGTCCTTTCCGATTTTCGGGTAGACGGTGAGCCCTTTACGGGTGGTTGACTGTTATTCTTCATTTTCTCGGTTAGCATCTCATAGGCACTTTCAGGATCTACTGTTTGCTTATATTTCTCATATAATTCAGATTTCTTTATCAGGTTTTCGTAGGCAGGCGAATCCAATGGTCCCATGAAAGAGGCTGGAGGAGCAAGATGTGTTGCCACCGTTTCTGTTGGAATGCCTTTTTCATTGAGCACCGTTATGAATGCCTGCCCTGTTCCCAACTGCGTAAATTGTTTTTCAATATCATAAAATTCGGAGTGAGGGAAAGATTTTACAGTTTCCTTCAATGCCTTCACATCATTGGGTGTGAACGCCCTCATCACATGATGGATTCGATTACCCAGTTGAGATAGCACAATGGCGGGAACATCTTGTGCCAGTTGGGTGCAAAAAAATATGCCAACTCCTTTTGATCGAATTAATCGGATAACCTGGTCAATCTGATCAAGAAATGCCTTGGGTGCCTCTTTGAATAATAAGTGGGCTTCATCCAGAAAGAAAACCAGCTTCGGTTTATCAAGGTCTCCGGCTTCCGGCAACTTTTGGTAAAGTTCAGCCAATAGCGAGAGCATAAAAGTTGAAAACAAACCGGGCTGTTGTTGAACATCAGAAACGTTTAATAAGCTGATAACCCCTCTTCCATCGACCCGGTGTAGCAGATCTTCTATTTCAAAAGATTTTTCACCAAAGATACTGCTCAAGCCCTGCTGTTCCAGTACTACAATCTTTCTAAGAATAGTGCCTGCCGTGGAGGCTGATATCTTTCCATAATCAGCTTTAATCTCGGCCGCACCCTCGCCTTCCGAAAGATAGGATAACACTTTTTTAAGATCATTTAGATCAACGATAGGTAAACCCTTATCGTCTCCATATTTAAAAAGTACAGCCAGAACGCCGCTCTGCACTTCGTTCAACTCCATGATTTTGCTTAGCAAAACCGGTCCAAACTCGGTAACCGTGGCACGCATAGGCGCGCCCAGCTTACCACTCAATGAATAAAGTTCAAGTGGGTATGCTGAAGGCTCATGCCGGATATTCAGTATGCCAGCCCTTTCCGAAATTCTCTCATTTACTTCTCCCACCGTTGCCATTCCGGAAAGATCACCTTTCATGTCTGGTATAAATACCGGGACACCCGATGCAGAAAGTTGTTCAGCCAATAGTTGCAATGTCCTGGTTTTGCCCGAGCCCGTAGCGCCTGTTACCAATCCATGACGACTCATCATCTTCAGTGGAAGATTGACCTGGGCCTCCGCCAATACTTGAGTTTCAAATATACCGGCACCCAGGTGAATGTATGACCCCTTTGGTGAGTAAGAGCTCCTTATGGCTTCAATAAATTTTTGCTTCATGAATTAGTGGCTTGCAGATGTTGAATGTAAGAAAAAATTCTAGCACAGAACGGCCAATCAATCAATCTTCTTTTTCATCAGCCAATCGGTTTGCGGATCAGTTCCCATTTGGAATATATGCTCACCGAATTTTATGAATCCAAGAGCCTTATAAAAATTCTGAGCCTTCATGTTATTTTCCCAAACACCCAACCACAACCACGAGTAGCCTTGTGACCTGGCATAATTGATGCAAGCCAGCATTAGAGAGGCGCCAATTTTAAGTCCTTGAAATTCTCTTGCCACGTATATACGCTGTAGTTCCAGAGATGATTCCGGAAGTTTGTCTTTTACTTCATCGCTCGTCCTTACCCTTGCATAACCGGCAAAGGATTGATCAACTTCCGCGACAAAATATCGGCTCCCGGGTTCCTTTATCCCGGATTCTATTTTTTGTAAACTAAAGGCTTCGTTGAGGTAGGAAGCCATGTTTTCGGAGGTATTATCCAGAGCAAAAGAGTCTTCAAATGTTTGTCTGGCTAATTCAACCAGTGATTGAGCATCGTGCAGGCATGCTTCCCTAACAACAACCATGCTTGGGTTGAATTTTTTGAATTAAAACTCATGAGAAATCAAATATTGTTCAGCTTGATTTCCTCCAGGGCTACCTCTGTGAGGGGCTTGGTTACAAATTTAATTACGTGATTGTTATTAACAATCTTATCGATATCTCTTTTATTATCTGAACTGGATAAAATAATAACCTTGCACTTATTCTTTACCAGTTCACTGAATTTCTCAAACTCATACAAGAAAACAAATCCATCCACAATGGGCATATTAATGTCCAGGAAGATAATATTAGGAAGATTTTCAGGCACGCCTTGATTATCTTTTATGTAGTCTAACGCGTCTTTCCCCGAGCTCTTCACCTCCACGTGCCTGGCAAATTTTGTTATTTCAATGATCCGCTTGCTAATGAAGTTGTCCGTGTCATTGTCATCCACCAACATTACCAAATCAATTACCTTGTCCAAAGTTTCCATTTAATGGTTATAATACTGCATAATACAATTATCCATTTCGCTTAAAATATAGGAACTTATCGGGCCTTTAAGGCAACGAGGTAAGTATTTCGAAAGAAATGACAAAAATGAGACGTTACTAAAGCAATATTTTAAGTTTTTCTCCAATTGTGACGCTAAAATCCTTCTTTTCATTCCATTCCATAAGCTGTTTGATAGTGACCCCATAAAGTCGTGAAACGCTGTAAAGGGTATCGGATGGACGAACTTCATGTTGAATCATATTCGCAGAATAATCCGTTTCGGCTATAATTGGCTCTGGCTGATTGGGTAACATGGTTATTATGGATTCCTGGTGTTCAACAGGATTGCTTAACGAAACTACCTGATCATCAGCAATTTGTGCCACAATGGCTCCTTGGGTTTTAGGCAAATGTCCCCAGTTAAATTCATCATCCCTATCCAATTCCGCTATCCCATTAGTATCTGTAGTCACTTTTGGAGGTTTCATACCTGTAAGCCACAGCATGGTATTAGCACCGATTTCATTGTTTTGAATAAGTCGATTGTACTTTTTTATCCGTTTTAGTTGAATACCATACATCTGACTGATCTGCCACAAATCTTCTCCTGATTTTACCTTGTGATAAGCAGCTGAGGCTTTTTTCTTCTTCTTCTCTGTAAAATAGGATTGGCCGGATATGATGGAATGGTCAATAGAAATATCATTGTATCTTAAAAGTGAATTAAGTCCTATACCGGCCCGATCAGCCAGTGTTGTTATCCGATCGCCCGGACGAGCAACGATAGCCGGCACCTCATTAATAAAAATAATGGAAGAAACGTCAGCAGCCTCCTCTACCTTCACGACAGTGGGTTTAGTGCTTGCAATGGCCAGCTTGGTAAAGTTCTGATCGTAACTTCCCTGGGGAATGAGCACGGTATAGCTTTTATCTCCAGGAACAAATCCTTGTTTTGCCCATTTGTTATACTCTGAGAGTGTTTCTGTAGCCACCTCAAACTCTTTTGCGATCTCCCCCAATGAAGTTTTTTTATTCACTTCATGAGTTATCAGTTTTAACTGAGCATCTCCCTTTAATGCATTTTCAAAAGCAATTTTGTGCGCAAGATATTTTTTCACATACCAATACGTATGGCTGTTGATTTCCATATGTTTCGCCCCATTATGCTTATCGCCCACCGTGCGCTTAGCCCCGCCCGCACCCATCTGATAAGCCTGAAGTGCATATACCCAATTGTTGAAATAGAAGTTATTTTTTTTTAGGTATTTGGCGGCACCTCGGGTTGCCGAAATCAAATTCATTCGTTCATCGATTTCCTTGTCTACGCGCATCCCCACCTCTTCCGCGGTAAAATCTTTGAATTGCCAGTATCCAACGGCATCGGATACCGAAACGGCATCGGAGATTAGCGCACTCTCCTGCAAGGCCAGGTACTTAAAGTCGTCCGGAAGTCGCTCTTCTTTAAAAATTTTCTCGATTATTGGAAAATACGTACGCGCCCTTTCCACCTTCATATTGAAGTAATAGGGATGCTGAGTCAGGGCGTCCACATCTTTTTGAATTTCGCGTCTTGCATCATCCTTAATGGTAAGGGTCATGCCTGCGAATTGCATTTTGTGGGGCACCTCAGGAGACTGGCTGTAAGAGACAGCGGCTCCCAAAAAAAATAGCGCTGCTGCAAAAAATCTCATTAATGAACAAATGTAGGTATTATTTATCAAAAAAATTATAGGTAGTAACACTAAAAAAATGTCAACGCTTGCGCATAACCATTATGCCATCCCGGATGGGAAAAAGTACATTCTCTACCCTACTGTCTTCGCTAACTTTTTTATTGAACGCTACCATTGCCTTGGTGTCCTTATCTTGTTTCATCTGCACCACCTTGCCGCTCCACAATACATTGTCGGCCAGGATTAACCCACCGCAAGGCACCTTATCAATTACGAGATCATAGTAATTCGAATAATTTTCTTTATCCGCGTCAATAAATACAAGATCAAAGGGGCCGGATAGTGTAGGAATAATCTGCCTTGCATCGCCTACGCGATAATCAATCTTCTTTGAAAGTCCGGCTTCAGTAAAATAATTTCCCACCCTTCCTTCCAACTCCTCATTGATATCCAGCGTGATTAATTTACCATCTGAATGAAGCCCTTCAGAAAGGCAAATTGCGGAATATCCGGTGTACGTTCCAATTTCAAGGATTATTTTAGGGCAAGCAATTTTACTAAGCATGGCCAATACCCTTCCTTGCAAATGACCGGAAAGCATGCGCGGCATAAGTACGTCAAGATGAGTTTCCCGTGCAATCTTCTTCAACAAAGGTGATTCGTCACTCGTGTGTAACTCAGCGTAATGCAAAATTTTCTCATCTAAAAATTCCATATCAGTTTGGCTCCATTCTCAAAAAACTAAAATGAGATTTTTCAAACATTTCATTAGCCAATTGCATCAAGGTAATTGCCTTTGTATCATTAATCCTTGTATACAGTTCTTCCAGTGGCATTACTTTATCGTGATCCAAAATATTGCGCGCCATCAGAATCATAAAACTGAGATTATTTTCTTCAGCCATAGCCAATTGTCCCAGCAATTGTTCTCTTGCTGCATTCATTTGTTTAAGACCTAATGGCGTTGACTTAAGTTTTTCCAATTCATGATCAATCAATTGTAAACTTTTAGTCATTTGGGAGGGGTCAGTACCAAATGAAATCATAAAAAGACCTGTGTCAGAAAAGGGATAATAATGAGCCCCGATAGAATATACGTATCCGTGGCGTTCGCGCAAGGCCCAATTCAATCGGGAGTTCATTCCACTGCCTCCTAATATATTGGCCAGCATATAGAAGGCCGTTCTATTTTTGTCTTTGATTGAATAAGCGGGTCTTCCCAAGGCACACCGCGATTGTTTTACTTCCCGCTTCATCAGTATTTCCTTTGCCTTGTATTTGGTAAAATTTTTTCTTTTCAGCGAGGTAGTAACTTTCGGTAAGTGTCCCATATATTTTTCCGCCAGCCGAACAACCTCTTTCATGGCAATGTTGCCCACGGATGAAAAAACTATTTTGCGTGTGTCCAGGTGGTCGCTGATAAACTTTCGAAAGTCTCTTCTGCGAAAGGATTTTACCGTACTTTGTGTTCCCAAAATATTCATCCCCAGCGGATGATTTCCAAAAACAACCTTATCAAATTCATCATGCAGACTATCTTCCGGGTCATCCAGATACATAGCCATTTCCTCCAGAATCACATTTCTCTCGCGTTCAATTTGATTTTCAGGAAAAACCGAATCAAAAGTGATATCGGTTAATAGATCAACCGCCTTCTCAAAATAAATATCGCGAAGAGAAGCATAGAATAAAATCTTTTCTTTGTCGGTAAATGCGTTCAATTCTCCCCCCAATGCATCCAATCGATTGAGAATATGATAGGCTTTTCGTTTCCGTGTTCCCTTGAAAGCCATGTGCTCCCAAAAATGAGCGATGCCCTGGTTTTCAGCATTTTCATCACGACTGCCAATGTTGAGCATAATGCCACAATGAACAATTTTGGTGGTGGTTATTCGATTATGGACTATTCGAATCCCATTTGAAAGGGTGTGACACTCAATCTCTCTCATGATTTGGCAAAGGTACTATAACCGGGGGTAGATATTATAAGTTTTATGTCCCAACCGCGAACAATCCTGACCGCTGGCGGGCAGGGTTATTGCCTTACTACTATCTTTTTTTGTAAAATAGTGGTCATTATAATGGCACAACAATTGTAATTTTCTTTTCACTATGGAAACTCAAAAAGTTCAAACTTGTTTTACCATCACCTTTACCCAGGAACAATACCTTCATGCACAAGCCTATGTGGAGGACATGAAGAAGCACCCCAGACGGGTTTTTTGGATGGGTAAACAAGGCAAGTCTGATCAGGAGCTTGTCATGGAACAAATTGCGCACCGAATTTTATCCGGGTTTTATCATGATGATCCATTCAATGCAAGCAGGCATATTATCAGAATGGAGAGCGTGACTGCTGCCTAATGGTGGAATGGAGGGGTAGTGTTGTTTTAGATTATGTCCAGCACTTTTTTGATAAGTGAGTCAACCACTTTGGTTGGATTCTTAGACACTTTATTCTTAATACGATTTACGATGATGGCATTCAGGCTAATTGCTTCATGGCCCAAAAGTCGGGCAAACGCATAATAGGCTGAAGTTTCCATTTCAAAATTGGTAATCCAAAAGCCATCCTTGTGATAGTAATTGAGGTTTTCCAAAAACTTTGGATTGCGATTGGGCAGTCGCAGCGATCTACCCTGAGGCGCATAAAATCCGGGGCAGGTTGCTGTATTCCCGACGATCATACCCTCGCTGAATTTTTCAAGCAAGCTTTTTGATCCTTGGATCACATAAGGTCTAAAGTTCAGCCCCACCACTTTTTCAATATCCTCCGCAATCTCCACTTCAAAATTAGTGGCGGGTAAATCATAAAAATTCATCAGGTTATCAAAACCAATGGCAAAATCCGAAACCAGGTGTGCCCCCAGCGCTACATCCTCCTGCAACGCACCGGAGGTGCCGATCCGAATTATATTCAACTTCTTCTTACGTGATTTTACCTCCCGGGTCTTTAAATCAAGGTTCACCAATGCATCAATTTCATTGAAGAAAATTTCAATATTATCCGTTCCAATTCCCGTGCTTATTACGGTAATTCGTTTATTCTTGTATTTCCCAACGTGGGTAATGAACTCACGTTTATTCATTTCAAATTCGATATGATCAAAGTATTGACTGACTGAATACACCCGATTGGGATCTCCCACGGTAATAATCGTATCCGAAATATGTTTTGGGAGCAGATTGAGGTGATAGACACTTCCATCCGGATTAAGAATCAAATCTGCTTCAGAGATTTTAGTCACACTGGTTAAGGCTTAATTTTTTGTGCCGGGTTGCCAAAAACGGTATCCCCGGCGGAAACCGAGGCAACGACTACTGAGCCTGCGCCAACCCTGGCTCCCCTGCCAATAGTAATTCCTGAAACAACAGTAGCTCCGGCCCCAATAAAAACTTCATCTTCAATGACAACATCGCTTCCGATGTTGGCACCCGTGCCAAGCTGTACGTAATTTCCAATGAATGCCTTCACACCAACGATAGATCCGGCGTTAATAACGTTATAGCTGCCCAACGATGCCCCCGGTGCCAGTATAACACGGTTATCAATAAAATTACCATGGCCTATCGTGCACTTTAAAGAAACCGAGGCTCCCCGATGAATTGCGTTGACAGGCTGCGCTTTGTGCAACCCATTCAACAGGTTGACCTGAGATTTTTTTAATCGGGTGTCATCAAGCGCCAAAAAAACTTCACATTTTTTTCCAATCAACTTCAAAAGCTCTTCATCATCCGTACTGCTCAGCACAACAATGTCATCAATCTCCTGATTGTGCAATGCGTTGTTGTCATCTAAAAACCCATAAACAACGACATCGTTCTGCTCAAAGATTTCTTTAGCCAGTCTACCCAGGTGATTGGCACCAAATATGATTACCGGATTCTGCATGGGCACAAAAATAGACGATGCGGATTGCTGTTCCGAGTTAAGGTTGTTTTAAATTTATGAACTTACCAATTCCTTTGGAAGCAGGCTTTATCAACAACAAGAAAAAGAAAACAGGAAGAAACCCAACCCGGTATCGGGATAGGGAACCAAAATTTGGGGTTGAAAGTGCCAGAAAAATAGCCAGGAAAACAATGAAAGTTACAGCACTAGTGATCAAAATCCTGTGCTCCGACCGATAGGCTTCCCCAAAATATTTAACGTTCAACAACAGCAGAATTATAAGCAATACATTCTCAATAGAAAGTAAAAATTGAAAAAAGGATGTGGATTCAAACATAAAAGGTCTGAATAGACAGGAGAATAATGCCCACGGGCTATTAAGAAAAACGCTAATCCAGGAGGGTTTAAGTTCCTGAAAATTGATAAATGGATCTTGTAACTCGAGGGCACCATAGGCCAAATTATTATCAACGATTACGGTTAATATCCTGCTTAAATAGAAATTAGGATGAAGTGTACTGGTCAGCAAAACGATCACCACAAGGACGCCAACATAAATTATTAAATCAAAAGGCTTTAATTTTGGGAATCTTGTGTTGATCACAACACAAACCAGCCAACCGGAAATCACACACGGAAAAAAAATAGCGGCCCAGTAATATTTTAGACTCCACAAGAAGATTGTGGCCACAATAATCAGGAGCCATTGTGTCCATCGCAACCTTTCCTTTTCCAGCAGGCGTATAAAAATACCTGACAAAAAACAAAGTGCTGCAACGGCCAGGCTTTCCTTGATAATTCCCGAACTCCAAAACAAAAATGATGGAATTAACAGAAATGATATAACGGCTGCAGATGTTGTTTTTGGAAAATAACTATTGATTGTCGAAAGCAAATACCAGCAACCAAGAAATGAGATAGTTGAAAAATAAATTGAAGTGATCCAGTAACTATTAAAAGAAACCAATGAAAGAACACTCAGCACCTTGACAAAAAAAAGTGACCTGAATTGAACAGTACTAAGTTGCAACTCATTGACAATAGTCTCGTCTCCCAAAATTATGAATCGAAAATATTCGGTTGGCTCCAGGTAGAGAAGCCTAACAAGTTTTTGCCCATCTTCAAAAAAAGTAAAGGTATCTCCAACGGTATAGTAATAGGTATAAACCAATCCCAATGAGATCCCTGCCAAAAGCTTTATTATAAGTCCGGGCCAAAAGAAAATGTGAATTTCTTCTCTAATTGTTTTATAAAATCGAAATAAAGAAAACAAACCTCCAGCAGCGAATAGAACTGATATGAGGTTAACCATCTACAGCAGGTTTAAGAATGGAGATTCCAATATTACAGGCCAGGCATCTTCGCTTTAGGCAAAAGTTATTATTCAACTCAATAAGCGCCTGTGAATCAAAAGCATTTTTTGGTTTAAATCCAAAAGCTTCCCATGATTTGGTAATTTTATTGCGCTCAGCTGGAACGGCATTCAGGAATGAAA
>CAYTBO010000051.1:0-22515 GCA_964436055.1 uncultured Ohtaekwangia sp. | reverse complement strand
CTTCACAAAAACATAACTATTCTGTCAATCAGATTTTTAGTCGGACAACAGTGAACAAAAAACTTAAAATAAATTTATGAAAACCCTAACTCATCAACAGGAAAGCATGGACATCCTGAGCAAGAAAGGAGCATGCATTGAATTTTTCTCCGCCTATCAGGATTTTGATCTCGACCGGATGCTCGGCCTTTGCAGTCCTAATAGCACCGTATCATTTGAACCCCTGGGCGATGCTGGCAAAGGAAAAATTCACGAAACCGGTAAAGCAATCTGGTCAGCCCTTATGGATTCCTTCCCCAACCTTGATAACACTGTAAAGGCGCAGACTTTTAATGAGTCTGATAATTCCGTTAGCTGCATTGTTACCATTTTTGGAAAACAGGAAAAAGCTTTTGCTGAAATACCCAGCAAGGGAAATGAGTTTGACAGCGAACATATTTTCATTTTCCGGTTTACGGAAGAAAGTAAGATAATTAACTTGAGTGTGAACTGGAATCACGAAGCCTTCGTAAAGCAGCTCACAAGCGAATAATTTTATAGAGATTACATCAACGTTTTATGCATTCTTGGAAGCCTATCTGAATTATGTGTTCAGGTAGTTTAGCTATTCTTAAAAATGGCTTTGTTGATTTTCTTCACAATTCCCGGACCTTCATATACAAACCCGGTATAGATTTGAATTAAGTCTGCACCGGCTTTTATTTTTTCCAACGCATCCTTCACCGTCATGATTCCGCCCACCCCAATGATTGGAACACCGGGACCTAACTGCTTTCTTAGGTAAGTAATAACTTCAGTAGCTCTGGCTGTTAGCGGACCACCACTCAGTCCGCCCATTCCTGCTTCGGCTATTTCATTTGTAGGTGTTGATAAATGCTCCCTACCTATTGTTGTATTGGTGGCAATCACTCCATCTGTTTTTGTTTCCTTCAGTATTTCCACAATGTCATCCAATTGTGAATTGGTGAGATCGGGAGCTATCTTAAGTAATACCGGTTTAATTTTTTCTTTGGAACGGCTTAATCCCTTAACATGCATCAGCAGTCGCTTCAGAGGCTCCTTGTCCTGAAGTTCGCGCAAGCCAGGCGTATTGGGTGAACTCACATTCACAACAAAATAATCTACGTACGGATACAGGGTTTCAAAACAAACCATGTAATCTGAAAAGGCTTTTTCGTTAGGTGTATCCTTATTCTTGCCGATATTACCCCCAATGATTACATCCGATTTTCGCTTCCGAAGTCTTTCAACGGCAGCTTCCACGCCTTCATTATTGAATCCCATCCGGTTGATCAACGCTTTGTCTTTCGGTAACCTGAATAGTCTTGGCTTTTCAATTCCAAGTTGAGGCTTGGGAGTTAGTGTGCCTATCTCTATAAATCCAAAACCAAAACAGGCCAACTCATCGATCAGCCTGGCATCTTTATCAAAACCTGCGGCCAAACCAACGGGGTTTGTGAATCGAAGGCCAAATAGATTTCTTTCCAGTTTTGGGTTGGTGTAGCTAAAGAGAAATTTTAGCAATGATTTAAATCCGGGGATTCCCCCTTTGAGTTTTAAAATTCTGAAAACGAAATGATGGATTGTCTCTGGGTCGAAAAGGAAAAGTACTGGCCTGATAAGAAGTCTATACATCAAAGGCCTATCAATTCATGTAGGTTATATATTTCATCTAATGCAAGAAATGAAAGATTCTCACCGTCAATTACTTCAAAATTTTCCTTTTCTTCAACACTTAACCTCGCAATATCTTCAAACGAATCTAACGGCACTATAAATGCCCTGCCATTAGACAGAGTAATAAGCATCACACTACTTCCAACAAACTGAACATCCTTTATTTCGACTTTATCAACTTCAATCATTTCCTTATTGCTTTAATTGGTTTATTGTCATAAAACAAATCAAGTTGTTTCATCAATATTTCCTTATTGTCAATAATCAGTTTTTTAATAGCTGTAAGTTCATGTTCTTTAAAATCTCCTATTTTATTAGTTTCCAATTCGACTTTGGGTTCAAGCCAAAATTTACAAGATCTTTTAAATCCCCGATGGTTGTATGTAACATGAATATGCCTTCTCTTTTCAAAAACATCTGAACCATAAATTAGAAAGACATAGCCAGAAAGAATGAGAAGTTTTCCATCGAAATCCACCTAATTTTTACAAAGATAATAAATTCAGCTAGTTGTTCACAGGTACATTGGTCAACTTCTGGGATGAAATTCCTGGATCACTTGTCTTAAATAATCCCGGTCGAGGTGGGTATAGATTTCCGTTGTTGTGATCGACTCATGGCCCAACATTTCCTGAACGGCCCTTAAGTCGGCCCCCCCTTCAATGAGGTGAGTGGCAAATGAATGCCTGAAGGTATGCGGGCTGATAATCTTTTTTAAACCAATTTTTGCCGCCAACTGCTTGATAATTGTAAAGATCATCACCCGGGTAAGTTTTCGGCCTCTTCGATTGAGAAACATAAAACTTTCAAAACCCTTTTGAACAGGTACATGCACCCTGATTTCTTCCTTATAACTTTTCAGGAATTTTAGCGCATCCTTTCCAACCGGTACGAGCCGCTCCTTGTTGCCCTTTCCAATCACACGAAGGAAACCCACGTCAAAATACACGTTATTGATTCGAAGGTCTATCAACTCTGACACCCGCAGTCCCGAGCTATAAAGCACCTCCAGCAGGGCACGGTTTCGTCCTCCTTCAGGTGTTGAAAGGTCTATAGCCTCGAGTAATTTTTCAATCTCGATAAAACTAAGCGTGTCCGGTAGCTTCCGCCCTAGTTTAGGTCCTTCGATCAGGGCCGTTGGATCTTTTTCCAGAAGCTCTTCGAACAACAAATATTTATAAAACGCTTTTATACCTGATACTATGCGAGCCTGACTGTGCGCACTCATTCCCAATTCATTGATGTAGCCAAGGAAGCCCTGTAAATGCTTAGCGGTTACTTTAATGGGTGAAATCTCCTTATTCGTCATTTGCATGTACTGCTGAAGCTTCTCCATGTCGCGCACATAGGCTTCAATGGAATTACCCGAAAGGGAGCGTTCCAATTTCAAATAATTGCCGAAATGCTTTATATGCGATTCCCACATCTTCGCGTCAAAATTCAAGATTCATAAGCCAAAATCAAACACAACCACGCGCTTTGTATTGATTATTGTTTGCCTTCCCGGTATCTTTCCATTATGAAGATTCAAATTATCAATGGGCCCAATCTGAATTTGCTGGGAACAAGAGAGAAAACAATTTATGGTGATCAAACTTTTGAGCAATTTTTAGTGACCTTGAAGAAAAGGTTTGAAGCGCATCAAATCGAATATTTTCAGTCCAACGTGGAAGGTGAAATCATTAACAAGCTGCATGAAGTTGGGTTCTCCTACGATGGTATTGTCCTAAATGCAGGGGCCTATACCCATACGTCAATCGCCATACATGATGCCATCGCTTCAATAACTACGAAGGTCGTTGAAGTGCATATCTCCAATCTTTTTAACCGGGAAGAATTCAGACACCAAAGCATAATCACTTCAAAATGTGCCGGACTCATTACCGGTTTGGGAATGAATGGTTATGCATTGGCAATTCAGGCCCTTAGTGACATGAATTTATCTAAGCGCTAAATTTTGACAGAGGTAAGTGGTGCTTGTTTCCTTCGGCATCTCTGACATTTTTGCTTTATTTGTACACCTTTATGCTTACCTATGCTCAGTATCAAAGAGATTTTCTCAGTCACCCTGATCTTATTTTCTGTTATTGATATTCTGGGGGCTATCCCCGCTATCATTACTATCAAAAAAAGAGATGGTCGTATTTATGCCGAAAAAGCCACCATTATTTCGGCTGTCTTGATGGTATTATTTCTTTTTTTAGGCCAGTCTATCCTGATGTTGTTTGGTCTGGATGTAGCCTCCTTTGCCCTGGCCGGAGCCATTGTCATTTTCATTATCGCCATAGAAATGATTTTAGGAATCACCCTCATCAAGGACGATCCTGACGCAAGTGGTTCCGGATCGATCGTGCCGTTGGCTTTCCCGTTGATTGCCGGGGCGGGTACACTAACGACTATTCTTTCCCTGCGCGCTGTTTATGATGAACTTAATGTGCTAATTGGGATTTTACTCAATCTGGTATTTGTATACCTTGTGTTGCGCTCATCCTCATGGTTGGAACGGGTGATTGGCAAATCAGGATTTGCTGTTCTCCGCCGGATTTTT
This sequence comes from uncultured Ohtaekwangia sp., assembly GCA_964436055.1. GTDB lineage: Bacteria > Bacteroidota > Bacteroidia > Cytophagales > Cyclobacteriaceae > ELB16-189. The sequence goes on along the minus strand of CAYTBO010000051.1, from coordinate 18,290 downwards.
GGCGTAATCTTGCTGGCCATTGCGGTGAAGATATTCAAATCAAACCTGGGAACGGTATAAAAAAATCCATGATCCAAATTTTTACTGACGGTGCCGCGCAAGGAAATCCCGGACCGGGAGGCTACGGCACGATCCTACGCTATGGAAAACATGAAAAAGAATTGAGTGAAGGCTTCCGGCTCACCACCAATAACCGCATGGAGTTGATGGCGGTCATTACAGGATTGGAAGCGATAAAGAAAAGCGGAATTCCGGTTACCATTTTCTCCGACTCAACCTATGTGGTGGAGGCAGTAGAAAAAGGATGGATATGGACCTGGGAGAAAAATAATTTTAAGAAGAAAGCCAACCCCGATTTGTGGAAAAGATTTATTCCGCTCTATCACAAATACAAGCCAAAATTGGTTTGGATCAAGGGGCATGCGGGTCACGCTGAAAACGAGCGGTGTGATCAACTGGCTGTGATGGCAGCGCAAGGTAGTTCTTTACTGGTAGATGAAGAATATGAAAAAATTAAAGAGAGCCTTTGAATTGATCTTAAATCAGCTTCGCCTCTTCTTTTACCTGAATACCCAACCACTCCAACTCCTGAAGCACAGGGCTGTAAATTTCCTTTTCAACCGGGATAACCACTCCCCGTTGTCGGATTTTCCCCTGAATTAATAGCTTTGCGGCTATCGCCATAGGCAAACCCACACCCTTAGCCATGGCCGTGTGTATCGCGTCATCCCCTTTTGTAACTAAGGAAGCTTGAATTTCATGATTCTGCCCATCCAGCTTATAGCGGAACCGATGCCACATCACCACCATATCCTTGTCTGTAGTATCGAGCTTCCATTTTTTATTCAGGATGTGCTCAAGCAGTTGGGCAGGAGTTCCTTTTGTCAGTCCGATTTTTTCCGTGCTAAATAGGTTAAGCCAGGTTAACTTTTTCATTTCCGGCCCATTGGATTGAATACCCAACCGGGAAACCAATTTCTCCTCCACCGATTGATCTGCGTTGTGGGGGAGGAATGAGTTTATGAAATCATGGTGTGTCATTTGCGCTACATGCTCCATCGGGTAGGTGTCATCCGCACAGCCAAGTTGTACAAAAACATTCCAGGCTGAACAAAAGCCTTCCTGGCGCAACGTACCGCGCAGCATAGTAGGTATTCCTGACAACCCATATGTTTCAATGTATTTTAAAGAATCTCGGTTGGCATACCCTTCGTAATTTCCATTACCAGAAATGTGGACATTGGTAATTCGTTGAAATAATTGCTGATAGGGTATGAATTTATATTGACCTTCCTGTATAAACTTCGCAGTGCCTTGTCCGGCCATCACTACATTTCTTGGATTCCAGGTGAACTTATATCGCCAAGGGTTTTCCGGATCTGTTTCAGGGGCAATCAAACCCCCGGCAAAGGATTCGAATGAGTACAATTCCCCTCCGCGTTCTCTGATGGTATCGATTACTTGCTTAGCGCTCATGTGATCAATTCCGGGATCGAGACCACATTCGTTAAGAAAAAGCAAATCCTTTGTCTTTGCTTCTTCATGTAATGATTGCATTTCATCAGAAACATAACTGGCCGTGAGCAGATGCTTCTTGAATAACAAACAAAGCCTGGCTACCTGGGGATGAAAGGATGCAGGCAATAATGACAGTACAATATCCGCCTTTGCGATAGCTTTTTTGCTATTATCAAAATCGGTAATGTCAAAATGAATTGCGGTCCCATTTTTTGATTCCCCTATTCTTTCCTTTGCCCCAGCAATATCATAATCGCCAACGGTGACATGCCATTCGCATTCCACCGCATTGGTTAGCAAGTATGAAATTAAAGCGGAGGATGACCTTCCGGCCCCCAACACAAGCACCGATGTTTGATTCATAGCCTAATATTCGCGCAATATTAAACTAATTATAGCTAAATACTTTTGAGGAAGCTTAGCCTTTGTTAACTTTAATTTGCAACTGGTCCAACCATTTTTATGAAAGGACTTACTACCTTCAAACATGTGGATGACCTTGACGCTGAATCAAAGTATTTGGTTCACAAAGCAAGGGATGCCGCACACCATGCATACGCACCCTATTCAAAATTTTGTGTGGGAGCAGCTATTATACTCGAAGATGATACGCTCATTACAGGATCAAACCAGGAAAATGCATCCTATCCGATGAGTATGTGTGCCGAGCGGGTAGCATTATATACGGCTGCAACAACTTACCCAGGAAAAAGAATCAAAAAAATGGCTGTGATTGCCCACAAAAAGAATCAAAAAGATATGGTTCCTGCCACTTCTTGTGGAGGGTGCAGGCAGGTAATGGTAGAATTTGAACAACGACAAAAAAAACCCTTCGAGGTGGTGTTGCTTACACTGGAGTCCAATTGGATCATTTTCCCCTCTTCCGCATTTTTGTTACCTTATAGTTTTAATCAGGAGAATCTGATTTAACACGCAGTAAATTCATAATTTTTATTGTTAATTTTTAAACCTAACTTGGGAATCATCAATGAATACGCTTTTTTATTTTATTCGTACACCATTTTTTCGAGTTTAACTCATCCAACTAATCCAATTCCAAACAGCCAAATGGACCCGCTTATTTTAAAAGGATCAACCAATACGCCTGAAATACATCTTGACAAAAAAAATAAGAAATTTGAAATTAGGGGAAGATCCCTTTGCGAAGACCCTGGCCTATTTTATAAGCCGGTAATCGAATGGTTCAAAACCTATGCCGCAGAACCGAATGAAAGTACCGAATTGCTGTTTACGTTTGAATACCTGAATATTGAATCATCAAAGTCAATCCTGGATATTCTTCAAACCATTGAACACATCGGTGAGGTCAGGGTTGTCTGGGGCTTTAGCGAAGAAGATGAAGATATGGAAGAAATTGGCGAAGAGATCGCAGAACTGGTTGCCATGCCATTTGAATTTAGACACCAATAGTTGAAATTTCGATTAGCTTAGTTAGCTACTTATGAGTGAAGAGATACTTAAAGCCCTTACCCAACTTTTTGCCATCATCACCAAACAAGATGGTGGTGTCACCCTCAATGAACGTCAATACGTAATCCGCTTTTTCCAGCAGGAACTCGATCAGGATTCCATCAAAGAATACCTCGAATTGTATGACAAGTATTCCGGATATAAAGAACATGGTCCAATTCATGAAGAAAAAATAATCAAGGCCCCATCGGTTAAGGATTCAATTGTTACCCTGGGTATTTGTAAAAAAATTAATAGAACCCTCACCCAGAAGCAAAAAGCTATTGTACTTATCAAACTATTGGAACTGGTAGGAGCCGACAACCATTTTACTCCACAACGCATGGAGATCATCAACACGGTGTCGACTGTATTTAACATAAGCGCAGAAGAATACAAGTTGATTGAGACCTTTGTTATTACCACAAAAATGGAGGATCTGAACTTTAAAGAGATTCTCGTAGTCAATGAACAATCCACTAAAGCTGCTCCCAATCAAAAACACATTCATGCGCACATAGAGGGAAATCTTTTTTTTCTGAAAGTACCCAGCGTGGATCTCTATTTTTCACAATACCTGGGAAGCGAGTCACACTCACTCAATGGTTTCGTGATGCAGCACAATCGCATCTACTTGTTTTCACACGGCAGCACCATAAAAACACAATCGGGTACCGCTTTATACTACAGCGATATTGTGGCTGATTTTAATGAAGAAATTCAGACCACCAAACTATCGTTCAATGCCTCCATAGAAGAATATAAATTTAATAACGGCACAATCGGTCTGAGGGATGTAAAGATATCCGAAGGTCCGGGTAAATTAATTGGCATAATGGGTGCCAGTGGCGCAGGCAAAACTACGCTACTCACCGTTTTGGCAGGATTGGAAAAACCTACTAAGGGAAAAATTCTAATCAATGGTTATGATATTCACGCCCATCAGGACAAAATCAAGGGAGTAATCGGTTACGTTTCACAGGATGATTTATTGATCGAGGAATTGACTGTTTTTGAGAACCTCTATTATAATACTAAACTTTGTTTCGCTGATTATTCCAAAGAAAAAATAATCGGAAGAGTTCATGAAGTCTTATCAAACCTCGGCCTGGAAACACGAAAAGACCTGAAAGTAGGAAGCGTTCTGGATAAGAAAATCAGCGGCGGACAACGCAAACGGTTAAACATTGCCCTTGAGTTAATTCGTGAGCCGGCTATACTTTTTCTGGATGAGCCTACCTCCGGTCTTTCCTCCCGGGATTCGGAAAATGTAATTGACCTACTGAAAGAATTGTCTCTAAAGGGAAAGCTTGTCGTTGTCGTCATCCATCAACCATCCTCAGATATTTATAAAATGTTTGACAAGATGATCATCATGGATACGGGTGGCTATCCGGCTTATTATGGTTCACCGGTAGAAGCGGTATCCTATTTTAAACGAGCTACCCATCAGGTTCAAAGCAACAGAGGTCAGTGCGAAACGTGTGGTAATGTTAATCCTGAACAGATTTTCAATATTATAGAAGCCAAGGTGGTGGATGAATACGGGCTGCCAACCAATAAACGAAAGGTCACTCCAATCCAGTGGAATGACATGTACAAGAATAAATTCAGAATTCCCGTACTGCCGGATGCAAAAATTGCTCCTCCACAATCGTTAAAAATTCCAAACAAAATAAATCAAACGCTTGTATTTGCCGCGCGCGATCTCAAGTCAAAAATAAGCAACCGTCAGTATTTGTTGATTAACTTATTGGAAGCCCCTCTCCTTGCACTCATACTTTCATTCATAATTAAATACAAAAGCGCACCGGGCGGAAATGAGTATTTGTTCCGATTTAACGATAACTTTCCCGCCTTTTTATTGATGAGCATTATCGTTGCCCTGTTCATGGGCCTTACCGTAAGCGCAGAGGAAATTATCAGGGATCGAAAAATTTTGAAACGGGAATCCTTTTTAAGTTTATCCTGGAATAGCTATCTGGTTTCCAAAATCAGTATACTCTTTTTGCTTTCGGCCATTCAAACGTTGTTGTTTGTGGTGGTTAGCCATTTGATTTTGGAAATCCAGGGGATGACCCTTGCTTTCTGGCTCATTCTCTTTTCAACTTCATGTCTTGCTAATGTGCTCGGACTCAACATTTCATCGGCATTCAATTCAGCCGTAACCGTATATGTCCTGATTCCTCTTTTGTTGATACCGCAAATGATACTCAGCGGTGTTCTCTTCAGCTATGATAAATTACATAACCTGATAAGCAATAAGGAAAATGTTCCTATTATCGCTGACCTGATGGTTTCGCGGTGGGCTTATGAAGCTATGGCTGTTTATCAATTCATGAATAATGAATATGAACGACCTTTTTATCCATATGAAAAGGAGTCCTCGATGGCTGATTTCAAGTCTGCTTTTTTAGCCGATGAGTTATCCAAAAGACAACAGTTTATCTCAGCAAATTATCAGGCAGTAGAAGATTCGATCAGGAAAAAAGTATCAACAGAACTAGCCATAATTAAGAGAAGACTTCAGCATGAACCCTTCAGAGGAGAGATCGCAAGTTTTGATCTTAGCATCTTCCTTTCCACAAAAGGGTACAACCAAGAATTTGACAAAGCATTGAGGCAATATTTCCTTGATTACAAAAAGCATTACCAGAACGTCTACAATGAACAAGTAGCCATCGCTGAAAAAAAGAAAGCCTTCTTTGAAAAAAGTGGCTTCGACTTAAACAAAGAAAAAAATCAGTACTATAATGAAAGCCTTGCCGATCTGGTGAAGAATGTAAACACAAAGGATAGAATAAATCTATATAAAAACCGGCTGGTTCAGCAAATAGATCCTGTATTCCAGGATCCGCTACCCCGGCATCTACTCGATTACCGGGCTGGGTTTTTCTTCCCAACTAAGCATTTCTTTGGCATTTCATTCCATACGTATGCATTCAACTGCCTGGCCATCTGGGTAATGACTTTTTTGCTTTATATTCTATTGTATTTTGAGGCCCTGCGAAGGTTACTTCGTGCTTCAAGCAAATTACCTATTGTAAAAAGAAAGTAATTCACCCATCTTTGGTAAGTGCCATATGATTTTTTATTTTGGTAGCATAAACGAAAGGTTATGAGAATTCTATTTTTGGCTGCTGTAACGGCCTTCCTGTTTTCCTGCAGTTCCGGAAAAAAACCCGATGATATGGCTTTTGAAAACAGCCTGAATTCGACCTTGAACACAACATCCGGAATTGATGAGGAGGTAATAGGCAGCATTCTCGGTCAAATACCGAGCCCTTTGGAGATATCGGTTTTACTGAAAGAATCGGGCACCAAGTATAGTTCAAGCCTGCTGAACTCACCGGATAACCTGCAAAAATATAATACAAACTACAAAATGGCCCTTAATTTGGGTATTTACGGCACCGATCTGGGCTATACCAACATTTATGAGCAGAATCAAGATGGCATTAAATACCTTTCTGCTATAAAATCTCTGGCTAATGAACTCAATATCGGCCAGTTTTTTGATATTGAAACGATAGGAAGGTTGGCTTCCAACAGTAAAAATCTTGATTCCCTGCTATTGATCACAACCCAGAATTTTAATTCTATCAATCATTACCTTCAGGCTCAAAACAGGTCAAACCTGAGTGTTTTGTTATTAACGGGGGGTTGGCTTGAAGCCATGCAGATAACCAGTCAGGTAGCCAGCAAAAACCCGGATCATAGTGATTTACGTGAGAAAATAGGAGAACAAAAAATTACGCTGGAACAAATTCTTCTGCTTTTCTCTTTTTATACCAATGATGAAAATATGGCATCCTTATTGACTGACCTCAAGGAGCTTGAGACCGCATTCCAGCAGATAAATATTACCTATACCTATAAAGAATCAACCATGGAGGTAGTAGATGGTGTAGCTGTGATAAAAGACAATAGCACAACTACCATTGATATCACCGAAGATGACGTGAAGAATATCATGTCAAAAATTAATTCTATCAGAAATAAAATCATTAGCTAATATTGTATTGAATATGAAGAAGAGTTTTTTTTCAATTGTACTAATCCTGATGGCAAGTTTTAGTTCTTCAGGACTTGTTGGCCAGTGTGATGCCGATAATTTTAGCAATGCCTGTATTCCAAAGCTTTCCGGCGGCTTCAATTTTTTAAAGAGCTATAAAATTGATGGCGAAGGCGGAGCAAAAGACAAAATCGAATATTCCTATGTTTTTACCAAAGGCACCCAATACATGATAAATTTATGTGCCGGCGGTGAAACGGCGGATGGAATCGTGGTGAGTTTGTTTGACGCTCAGCGCAACCGGGTAGCCAGCAGCAAAGTAAACGGACAATTTATTTCGGCCATTGCCTTTCCATGCAATGCCACAGGCATCTATTACATTCAATATACGTTTGACGGCTCTACCACACATTGCGGAGGCAGTGCCTTAGGCTTCAAGCGATAACACTATTTGTTCAGTAACGAACAACAGCCGTCCCTTCGAAGGGCGGCTGTCATTTTTTTAACGAGCCGATGAAAGAGCTTCACCTCAATTTTTCGTACAAAGCGCGATACTACAAGCTTGGCGAAATCGACAATAAAACCGGTCAGGTATGGTTCGTTATTCACGGCTATGGCCAACTGGGTCAATACTTTTTGAATAAATTCAACGTATTGGCAGAAAAAGGAGTTTGTATTATCGCGCCCGAAGGACTCTCACGGTTCTATCTGGAAGACATGCAAACCCGAATAGCCGGTGGAAGTAACCGTGTGGGAGCCACGTGGATGACCCGGGAAAACCGTGAGGCAGACATTGAAAATTATATTAATTACCTGCAATCCATTTACGATCTTGAGGTAGGCGGCTTTAAAGAAAAAATCAAAGTTACCATACTCGGATTTTCACAAGGCGCTGCCACCGCTACCCGATGGATTTTGCATGATAAGTTGGATTTTGAACAATTCATTTTATGGGCAGGCATATTTCCCGATGACATGAATTTTGAAAAGGGTAAGGAAGTATTCAGGGAAAAGAAAGTTATAAGGGTATTTGGCACCGACGATCCATTCGTAACACCATCGCGCGTCAACGAAATGGAGATGCTGACCGATAAACTTAATTTGAGTCCTGAAAAATTAAGCTTTCAGGGCAAGCATGAACTCAATGACGAGTTGCTTCTGAAACTTGCCGGCTTCTGACATCACAATGATTTCTTTACAAGGGTTGCGCTCGCCTGCGCCACGGGAAAGACGACCAGATCAGCTACCACTACGTGAGCAGGTCGTGTAAGCGCAAACAGAATCAGGTCTGCTATATCTTCGGGTTGCAACGGTTGATATCCGTTGTAAACAGAAGTTGCTCTTTTTTCATCACCTTTAAACCGTACCAATGAAAACTCCGTTTCTACAAGCCCGGGATGAATGGCCGTTACTTTAATGCCGTGTGCGTTTAAATCGATCCGCATTCCTTTAGTGATGGCATCCACAGCAAACTTGCTTCCACAGTAAACATTACCATTGGCGTAAGCTTCCTTACCCGCTATTGATCCCAGGTTAATCACATGACCTTTATTTCTTTCCACCATGCCTGGTAAAACCACACGGGACACATAAAGTAATCCTTTTACGTTGATATCAATCATAGCATCCCAATCGTCCACATGGCCAGACTGAATGGGATCCAATCCGTGCGCATTTCCCGCATTATTGATCAACACATCAATTTCACCCCATTCATTCCCTAACGATTGAATGGCGTTTTCTACCTCGTTCCTTTTCCGCACATCAAAAAACAAACTTATTACCTCTGTTTGTTTACTCAATTCCGCCTCCAGTTTTTGCAATCGTTCTTTTCTTCTCCCACAAATAATTAATTTAAACTGGCTTAAGGCAAGTTGCCGGGCTGTGGCTTCGCCAATACCTGATGTAGCCCCGGTAATCAGGGCAATTCTCTTTTCTGACATGCTACTGAAATATGAAATAAACTGAAATGGTGTTTGTGTTTACCCGGCTGATCGGCTCTTTGAATTTACTGGGGCCAGGTCCCAACACATTGGTTATCCCTCTGGAGAACCGTATCTCCTGCGAAAACTTGAATAATGGAAAATAGAAATCAAATCCGATACCGGCATCGATGGTGAGGTTGGATCTTTTAATATCCAATGCCTCGCTTGCGGACTCAATATCATTTTTACCCGATGCTTCTATTGATGGGGTAAACCCACCAACCATGTACATTCGCACATTTCCTCTCCTCATGGACTTATATTTTAGCAAAACAGGAAATTCAACCATGGTTGTCTCGGTCAATTGCGACTGTTGTGACTCATCCGTAAATCGATAATCCAATGTATGATCATAAAATCCCGCCTTTGGCATTATCCGTAAATCCAGGTCACTGTTTAATCGCAGGTTGACCAAAAATCCAAGGGAAAATCCAGGAGAAAAAGGCGCAAGCACCGAATGAACGGTATCAAAATCCTGGGTAACAAATTTGTCTGAGTATTTTACCTGATAGGCCGAGGTATGGATTCCAATCACGAACCCATAGCTAATCTTACGTTCATCATAGTTGGGATTGTGCTGTTTGGCCCACTTAAAAGTTTGGGCATAAGCGCTTGAGCAAAGTAGCACCAGCATGATGGAAACTACTTTATGCCTATGTACAAGGAGCTTATTCCAAAGGTTAGTGGTTTGCATTGTGTTTTTTTATACCCCAAGCGGTTTAAAATCCTAATAAAAGCCGTACCATCCGGGAAGGCTTGAACAGATTCAGGCAAATATGCATAAGCTGAACTGTCTTTGGAAACCCAGCGACCGATTTTAGGTAAAACGAATTTAAAATAAAAGTTGTATAACTGTTTAAAAGGAAATTTAACAGGCTTGGAAAACTCCAGCACTACCACCCTGCCGCCGGGCCGAACTACCCGGAGCATCTCCGCAAGCCCATTTTCAAGGTTTTCAAAATTTCGCACACCGAAGGCTACAATCACCGCATCAAATGTATCATCATCAAATGGAAGATCTTCAGAATCGCCATACCTCAATTCTATGCGATCGTCATATCCCTGGGTTTTCATTTTTTGTCTGCCTACTTCCAGCATACCTTCTGAAATATCCACACCCGTTATCCTGCGAGGATTTAATTTGAGCGCCTCTATGGCAAAATCCCCCGTACCTGTGGCCACATCGAGGATCAGTTTCGGATGGAATTCCCCGAGGTATTTTATCGCCTTCCTTCGCCAAATGATATCGATACCCAGGCTCAGAAAATGATTGAGAAAGTCATAGTCGCTACTGATGTTGTCAAACATCCTGGCTACCTGAACCTTCTTGCTCGCTTTGTCGTCTTTATAGGGAACTACTTTCATAAAAAAATAACCAACGATTTAACAACCGCTGGCTTTAGAAGTTCAACGTTGATGAAAAGATATTAATTACCGGTAACCTTAAATTCAACCCTTCTGTTCAGTTCTCTTCCATCTTCTTCATCATCATTGCTGGCAATAGGTCTTTCTTCCCCATAGCCCACCGCCGTGATTCTACGCGTATCCACGCCTTTGGCTACCAGAAAATCTTTGACGGCGTTGGCTCTGCGTTGGGATAATTTAAGGTTAAAAGAAGCACTGCTTACCTTATCGGTATGCCCTGAAATTTCAACGCTAATACGTTCATTCTGCTTCAACATATTCTCCAGTTTGTTTAATTCGTCATAGGACTCGGAGCGAAATGTCGCTTTGCCATAATCGAAGTAAATATTCCTCAAAACCGATCTTACACCCACTACAAGTTTTTTCAATTCTATCATGGTGCCGTCAGCACCTCCTTCTTCGGATGCCCCGGCCAGGCTGGCTGTATAGTTTTGAAAAACGTATCCGTCATGCTCTACCGAAATCTGATAATCTTTGGGCACCGGGCTATTGATTTGAAAATGATACGTGCCAGGCTCAAGGGTGCGCGATCCTACCACTACGTTATCCGTTGCGCCTTGCATTTTCACTTTGGCATCAAGCGGTTTTTTTGTATCTGCATCCAGCACTTTAATGATGTATGTCAGTGGCCGTAGTTTCTTTGTTACCGGTTGTACTTCGTCCGTGATCAGGTAGATGTCTTCATAGCCCAACCCATCTTCTCGGGTCGATGAATAGTATCCTCTCTTTCCATCCTTTGTTCCCACATAGTAAATATCGTTGTCCGGTGTATTGATTGGATAACCTAAATTTTCAGGGTCGCTCCACTCGTTCTTCTTTGCATCAATCAGCTTACTTTTAAAAATATCAAAACCACCCATCGACTTTCCTCCTTTTGAACTGAAATACAACGTTTGGCCACTGTAGTCGATGAAAGGGCTGTCTTCATCATCCGGTGTGTTGATTTTGGGTCCCAGATTTCTTACCCGGGTCCACACACCGGCGTTATTTTTTGTACTCACATAAATATCCATACCGCCCAATCCTCCTGGTCTGTCACTGGAAAAATACATGGTGTTGCCGTCTTTGCTGATGGATACCGATGCCTCCGTATAAGAGGAATTCACATCACCTTCTATGGGTTCGGGTGGTGACCACAGGCCATCGTTCTGGCGAATGCTGTAGAAAATGTCACCTGCATTTACGTCTTTACGAATAAAAAGGGTTTTTCCATCCGATGAAAGAGCGAGGTTTGAATCGTGAAAAGGGGTGTTAATTCGGTTGCCGATGTTTTCAGCCCGCTTCCATTTGCCATCAACTTTTTCAGAATAATAAATGTCTTCATACGGTTTATTGTCTTCAAACACATCCGGATTGACGTTGCCATCCCTCCTCCTTGACGTAAATACTATCTCCGTTTCATCTTCATTCAACACCGGTGCATAATCATCAAATTCAGAATTTATTTCCCGCCCAACGTTTACAATGGAATAGGGTTTGGGATTTGCTACTAGGTCCTTTCCGTTTTCACATTCCGCTATCTTCCTCTCCACCTCGGCTACCGAAGCCATATCGTTCACTCTGCCATCCGGATTACTCAACAACTTTTGCCTATACCTTTCATAGAATTGGATGGCCTTTTCTAGCGCCAACCCAAAATGGAAACTTTGCCCTATCCAGTATTCCAGATCGTATCGATACTCCGGATTATTTCGCAGCACACGTAGAAAGTACTTGGCGGCACGCTCCTTCCCGATGGTGAGCATATGAATATGGCCGGCTTCAAAATTTGCCTCTGAATTGGTTGTGTCAGAATTTGCCGAAATGATCATCAGATCGCGGGCATCATCCATAGCCTGAGTCTCAGTCATGATTAGTTTAGCCTGCTCCATATACAGATCAGCTTGTTCTTTATCTTGCTGTTGGGCCAGAGTAAGATGCGAAACAAAGAATAATGCAGCTAAAAAAACCAGTATTCGAAGGATACTGTGCATGTTTTAAAAAATGGTTTCGTACGAATTTAACACAAAAAAGGGCATTCCATATGAAGCAATTTAATAAAATCTCCCATAAACAAAGCTTAAAATTTATCTTATAAAGGTACTTGAATTGTATTCCTGTAATTTTAACCTCTTATTACTGAGCCTAATGGATATTAAGTCTGCGGAATTTGTAATTAGCAACACGCAATTGGACAAGTGTCCCATACCCGATAAACCGGAGTTTGCTTTTATCGGCAGATCCAATGTCGGTAAATCCTCTCTGCTCAATCTGCTCGTCAACCGGAGAGATCTGGCCAAGACTTCCGGCAAACCAGGCAAGACACAAACCATCAACCACTTTATAGTCAATGGCAATTGGTACCTGGTAGACTTACCCGGATATGGGTATGCCGGTGTGAGCCAGAAAGAACGCAAAGGATGGGGTAAAATGATTGAAAATTATTTGCTGCGCAGGGAAAATTTGTATTGTACCTTTATCCTGGTGGATGCACGTCACGAACCACAAAAAAAAGACCTGGAGTTTATTGAATGGCTGGGAAAAAAATCGATCCCGCTGGCTATCGTGCTTACTAAATCGGATAAGCTAAAACGGCTTGAATTAAGTAAGTCTGTTGACAGGTATAAAACTACGTTGTTGGGTATGTGGGAAGAACTGCCCCCTCTATTTGTGACATCGGCTGAGAAAAAAATTGGCCGTAAGGAATTGCTTGATTTTATTCATAAAGCCATCAAAGGGCAGCTTTAAATAATTGGTAGTCTTTTTAAAATCCCAAACAAGGTTTCATTTACTTCATAGGATCAATTTTAATAACGGCAAAAAACAGCGCTCTCTATTGCTGATGGATTTAAGAAAACTCAAGAAGTAATGCGGTCACTGTTGCACAGTTTGAGTGTTATAGAAAGCTGGTTAGTTCGTGCAAATCAAAAAGAATTTATTGGCTGGTATTATTAGAGAAATTCTAAACTTTTAAGAGATAACTAATTAGTTTTACAACGAAATTAAAACGATCAGCATGAAGCTAAGCGAAATTGCATCCGTAACGGGTAAGAGCGGGTTGTTCAAAGTATTGAAACCGGCCAAGGCAGGCCTTATCCTGGAGTCGATGGACGAAACCAAAACCAAAATTGTAGCTACCGGCTCCCATAAGGTATCGTTGCTGGATGAAATATCAGTATATACGCACAGCAAAGAAGGCATCACCCCTTTGGGTGAGGTGTTAAAGAAAATTCATAAGGACTTTGGCGATGATTTAGGACTTGATGCCAATGCCGATGGTGCGGAATTGAAGGCGTTCCTGAAGTCAGTGCTTCCTGATTACGATGAAAGCAAAGTTTATGTTTCTGATATTAAGAAACTCGTCAAATGGTATGCGGTTTTGTTGAAAACCGCACCGGAGGTATTTGATGAGAAAAACGAAAGTGAAGAAGAAAAAAAGGATTAAAAGGATTCCGCTTTGTTGACCATGTTCATCGAACCAACATAAAACGGGGTACGCTCATGAAGGCTCTTTGGCGCAATATCCAATATACTTCCCTTGCCATCTGATGCTTTGCCGCCCGCTTGTTCAGAAATAAACGCCAGCGCATTACATTCATACATGAGCCTTAGTTTACCCATACTATCCTTTGCTGTCGAAGGATAAATGTAAATTCCACCCTTCAGCAAATTTCGATGAAAATCCGCAACCAGTGATCCAATGTATCGGGCGGTATAGGTATTGTCTTTGCAGTATTGGATGTATTTTTTTACCGAATCCGGAAATGAATTGAATCCCCCCTCATTGATGGAATAGATCTTACCGTCTTTAGGTATTTCCATATCCGGATGCGAAAGGAAATACTCACCCAGTGACTGTTCGAACGTGAATCCGTTAACTCCATACCCCGTAGTGTAAACCAGCATGGTGGAAGACCCATACAAAATATAACCTGCTGCCACCTGATCCCGGCCTTTCTGGAGAATATCTTCCGGTTGAATCGGCTCTCCTACTTTACTTTTTCGCCTGTAAATAGAGAAAATAGTCCCGATCGAAACGTTTACATCAATATTTGATGAACCATCGAGTGGATCTATGGCGATGACATACTTGCCATGGTTGTTCAAGTCCTCGTACGACTCAGCTTCTTCTGAAATAAGGGCGCAAACTTCACCCCCTTTTTTAAGCGCCCGGCTAAACCTGATATTTGCCAGCACATCCAGCTTTTGTTGTTCCTCTCCCCCTGTATTTTGAGATCCCAAGGGTCCGATAATGTCGATCAGCCCGGCCTTGTTTACTTCACGGTTTACCACCTTGGATGCCAGTGCAATATCGCGGAGCAATTGAGATAGCTCACCACTGGCATATTGAAATTGATCCTGATTGTTTTTAATAAACCGGTCAAGGGTGAAACCAATTGATTGACCGATTCGCGAAGCTTCCACCATTTTACTCCTTTTTACGCGGGTTCTACCACTTTTGAATTTAAATTCGTGCCGCTTATAAATACGGACAAATATACATTGCAATCGTTTGAAATCAATTGAAATAAAAATGAAGGTTTATAAATTTGGTGGCGCTTCAGTTAAGGATGCCGATTCGATTCGAAATGTAACTAAAATTATTGCCCGTCAGAATCAGTCTCCCCTGCTGGTGGTTGTTTCCGCCATGAATAAAACCACCAACAGCCTGGAGGAAGTTGTTGCCCGCCACACAGAAGGGAAAAGCGTTGACGAATTACTTGAGCGGATTATTTCATTTCATCTGAATATTGCCCAGACCCTATTCCCACCATCGCATTCCATCCACTCATCGTTAAAAACATATACCCATCGCGTCCGGGTGCAACTCGATTCAACCGGGGAATTGGACCTTATCTATGATCAGGTCGTTTCCCTGGGAGAAGTTATTTCATCCGAAATAGTAAGCGCCTGTCTCACCCAGGAAGGTCTTGTCAATCAATGGATAGATGCCAGAAAGTATATCATCACCGATAGTACCTATAAAGAAGGAAAAGTTGATTGGGAGACTACCGAAAAAAAAATCAATGAACTTAAGCCTTTGCTTGATCGATCCGTTCTGATAACCCAGGGCTTTATCGGATCTACTCTCCATGGCAACACAACCACGCTGGGAAGAGAGGGATCGGACTACAGCGCGGCCATTTTTGGATCTTGCCTAAAGGCGGAGTCAGTTACGATTTGGAAAGATGTACCGGGTGTAATGAGCGCAGATCCAAAAAGGTTGCCGGGTGCTTCAACGTTTGATGAACTGCCTTTTCGGGAAGCCGCTGAAATGACATACTACGGTGCCACCGTTATTCATCCCAAAACAATAAAACCGTTAGCCAACCTCGACATTCCGCTGCTTGTCAAAAATTTTGACAACACCGATCTTCCCGGCACACGCATTCATGAATGCAAGGTTGACAACCTTCCTCCGCTGATTGTTTTTAAGGAAAATCAATGCCTGGTATCCTGTCACGTTACCGACTATACGTTTATTGACGAATCGCAAATTGGCATTATTTTTTCTGCGCTAGCTTCACGGGGCCTTAAGGTAAATCTTATTCAGAACTCGGCCATTTCATTTTCCTTTTGCCTTGACTTCAAAGAGTCAAAAGTATTGGAGTTGATAAACGAATTGAGTCGTTCCTTTGAAGTTTATTACAACACCGGCCTCACGCTCATTACGGTTAAAAATTATGATGCTGCAAATTTTGAAAAATACCGTAAGCAAGCAGGGGTGATCCTGGAGCAATCGTCACGCTCTACGTTGCAGGTCTTGGTGAAATCATAACTTCTCCTTTCGGATTTTTTCAATCAAGCCATCTACGGAGCGACTGAGTATTTCAAACACTTCCTGAAATCCCTCATCACCAGAGTAATACGGATCGGGTACTTCATCGCCCGGATGAGGATCAAATGACCGCATCAGGAGAATCTTATGTTCATATTGCTTTGCGTTTCGCAACTGCATAATCGTTTCATAGTTTGAACTGTCCATAGCCAGAATAAGATCAAATGCTTCGAGGTCGGAAAGTTGCAACTGCCTTCCCCGGTGATCCATTGTGATTCCATTTTTTGCCGCGTTTGTTCTTGTGCGATGATCCGGCAGATCGCCAATGTGATAGTTGGAAGTACCACATGAATCGGCATAGAAATTCAAACTCAATTTCCCGATTTTGTGCTTGAAAATTGCTTCCGCCAAGGGCGAACGGCAAATGTTTCCGAGGCAGACGAACAGTATTTTCATCGGTAATCAATACGGATAAAGGCAAACAGAAAATTAGGGGCCGTTAATTTAAGTCATGCCGTATTGGTAGGCAAGTTTTATTTTAAGTCCAACAGTTCGTGTTTTAGAGAGTCCACTTCAATTCTTAATTTTTGGACTTCTGAACGTTGATACAGAGCATAGATAAGCGACATTAAGGTGATGACTATGGCTGAGGCTAAAATCACAGCTTGTATCCGAGCCCTTCTCAGGTCTTGCTTGTCGACTATTCGCTTGATTGGACTATCCTTTATCATAATAATTTTCGCTGCATATTCAATATGTAGAAAACCATGGGCATTGCAGCCAATCCGGCTGTAAGCTCAAAGATATGCAAACCAATCGCAAGCGATTGATATCGTTAGTACATATGACGTGCAGGGTTTTTGAAACACGTCACTGTCCCACGTGACTATGCTAAATTAGTTGATTACAAGTAAATGGCAACACTAAACCCCTGCATGGCATATGTATTTTGTTGCCGGCTGGTGCCTATAATTTTAAGTCTCTTGCACTATGATAAACAGTCAAAATGTTTATTTTGTCTGACGAAACTATTTCGTAAATGATTCTGTAATTTCCTTCAATCAATTCTCTTAGGTTTTCTTCATTTTTCTCAGGAACGATTCGTCCTGCTTGTGGATAGGTCTTTAATATATCAGGTCTCTCAAATAGTTTTTTAACAGTCAACTTAGCGTACTTTTCTGAATTCTCCGCAATGTAGTCGCCAATGTCACCAAGGTCAGTAATTGCTTGGTCAGTCCAAATCAATTTAACCATTTGCTCAACTTTGCCTTGGCTTGTTCCTCTGTATTTACTTTTCCGTCTCTCACGTCTTGACGTCCTTTTTCAATTTTTTCAATGATTATTAGTCTTTCAATAATCTCGTCAATTGAAAATTCGTCAGGCAATTTATTTATTGATTCAATTACTGTCGCCTTTCTCATATTGTCTGAATTTTATCCCCAATTTAGTCAAAATTAATATCTCTTGGAACCCGGTCTGGGTCAAGTAGGCCAAGGGAGTTTCACCCCAAGCCTCTCACAGAACCGTACGTGATAGTCTCCCATCATACGGCTCTTGTTGTACATAAAGTTATGCTCCTTGAAATCCATGCTGCCAATGCACAAAGATATATGGATAATCTCTGGCTATTCGCCTTATCCAGTCCCCTTGCACAACGCTAACGATGGACCTACCATCATCTTATTTACAACATTGAAACATAATATTGCTACTTAGTTTCATTCAGAGCACACCACTTGCCGGCAACGTTTTGGGTTTGTTTAGTGGCGGATAAATCCAACGGATTTGTCCGCCTACACGAATATAATAAATTTGGGAACACTACGGGCGACACGGTCGCCCGCCATTAAACAAACCCGGTGTTGTGGCGCGTAGCCTACTTTTTCCAGTTCTCAATCTTGAGTCCTTGAATAGAGTCGTAATGTTTTTCGTTATTTGTAATCAAAGTCAGTTCGTTTTCTATAGCAATCCCTGCTATCAAAATGTCTGACGTGCCAATGGTAATTCCTTTTTGTCTTAAGTCTGCGTAGATGTCACCTGATATTTTGGCTGACTCTTCTGAAATGTGAATGATTGTATTATTATTTACGAACTCTTCAAATTCTTTTATCTGTTTTTC
>CAYTBO010000050.1:0-22580 GCA_964436055.1 uncultured Ohtaekwangia sp. | reverse complement strand
TTATAGCCCCCTTCCTAAATAATCAGTGTTGGCAAATTCAATTGAATCAGGTTGCGACCATTCTCGGTGAGGTCCTGAGGTTTTGACCAGCTGGTTCTTGGCGGATCCTCCTTGCATTTACGAAGATACAATTTTTAGATAATCAAAAATTTTCTTCAGCGTGAAGGCAGCAGGTGTCGATCCTAATAGCCATAGCTGTTCCATTTTTTCTTTGCCTTCAGTCACCGTAGGTATATGACCAGCCTCTATCCACCATAGCACAGAATGTTCTTTATCCATGGGGTCAAACCATTCCCTTCTTCTGCGAAACACATTTCCATGATCTCCCTGATAAGCAAAGTTTTTTAAATCATCAATAGATCTCCATACTGTCATATTGACTAGCAAAAGGGGATCGTTAAAAAGATTGAAATTTACAGCCGTTCCGGTTTCGTCTTTGAGAATCCAAATGAATCCGGGGCTACGCTCGCCAATGGCATTTACTTTGGTGAGCAGTTCAACAAATTCTTTCATTCTCACATCGGTTAATGGATATCTGGCTTTTGCCAGATTCAACTGTGTGATGTGGTAGTTCACTACTATTTTTGCTTGTTGATATCCGGTAACACAAAATTGTCTAGCGGGCTGGGTAATTTCATGGTTGCCTCGATCTCATCGGTAGTACGAGGAGCAAGATCTGACATATGTTCATATCCGGTTTTGGTTACCCGGTAATCATCCTCAATGCGTACTGCTATTCCCCACCACCGAGGATCGCAATTGCTGTTTTCCGGAATATAAATCCCGGGCTCAATGGTGAAAGTCATGTTTTCTTGTAGTGCATCACGCAACCCTTTGTCGTGTACATCCAATCCGATGTGATGACAGCAACCGTGCGGGTAATACAAATGTTTTTCATCTTCTGACTTAATGATGCCCAAATCTTTCAGGCCTTTGTTAACTACTTCTTTAGTGACCTGATTAAGTTCATTAAAGCTGGTTCCCGGCTTTACCTTTTTCATGGCAGCCTCTTGTGCGGCCAATACAATATCATAGATAGCTTTCTGATCTGCTGAGAACTTACCGTTAACGGGGATGGTGCGCGTAATGTCAGCGGTGTATCCATGAAATTCTGCCCCAAGGTCCATCAAAATTAATTCCTTTGAAGATACTTCGGGTTTATAATTTTCTACGTAGTGAAGGATGCAGCCATTGTGGCCCGCACCAACGATTGAATTGTAGCCCAAATCTTCAGCCTGATATTTTTTGTATACAAATTCGTGGATACCTTGAATTTCACGCTCGGACATTCCTGGCTTCAAGGCTTTCATTACTTCTATTTGCCCCTGACAGGAAATTCTTACTGCTTTTCTGATCAATTCCAGTTCCTCTACTGTTTTCACACCCCTCAACTCGTTCATATGGATATCAAGTGCCGTTGAGTTTAGGTTATTCTTTTGTTGCTCCCGGGAAACGGTGAGTTGATCTTTTGATGGATAATTTGCTTTTGTCTTAAATTGTTCAATAAGACTATAAAGATCAGATGAATCAGCGGGGTTGTCCCTCACATCGTTAAAAAAGTCGTAGAATAATACCTGATCAAACTTCGAGAAGTCAATATTGTATTTTTTGAATTCGGAATTGTTGTATGCTTGTTCAAATCCGAGTTTATCCTTTACCCCTTCGTCACCCAATCTTCTTCCTGTCCACATCTCGGCCATTGCGTTTCTGGGTTGCACAAAAATAATCTCATCATACGGAGTGCCATTGGGCCCCGTAATTCTTTCTTTAAATATCAAAAGCATGGCGTGAGGCTCTTTATAGCCAGTCAGGTAATAAAAATTCGGATCCTGATGATACATGTAGTCGGTGTCATTGGCCCTATTCCGAACAGGGTTTGCAAAAAATACGGCCACTGAATTGGCGGGGAGCTTTTCTCTTAATTTTTGCCTCCGTTCTTCATGAAAATCCTTTGAAAGAAAATCGGAGGGGAGATCACCTTGAGCAAATGAAAAATTGATGCAAAAGCAGGCTGAAACGACTAAGGCAAAATAAAACTTTTTCATACGTGTAAAATAAGGATGACAAGTAAATCAAAAGAGGATTAACCTCCTATAGAATACGGGATAAATGGCCTAAGGGTATCGATTTGCGGAGAGGTCTTCCAGGTGAAAATCGTTACCCTTACCGAATTTCAAGGTATCCTTCAACAAATACCGCTCCAGGGTGTGAATATCTTTCACCCTGAAATCACCATTTGCAAGTATTGACTCAATAATGAAATCGTAGCGATCGCCATAGTTGGTAAGTCGGTACCTTTTGCCCACGCGGAGTACATCAAATGAGAGGCCTGCCGTCATAAGTCCTCCTCCCTTTCCAACATAAGAATGGAGGCCTGAGGTACAATAAAATATTTTTCACTTTCATAGATCACCTCAATGGCACCTTTTTGCAAAAAGATGGCGAGGTCTCCTTCCTTTGCCTGAAGCGGAAGGTATTTTACCGATTCTTCTTTGCCTTTCCACATATCCTCTTCATCAGCGTGCGTGGGTAATGGATAACCGGGACCTACTTTGATAATATACCCGCTGTGTATTTTTTCTTTTTCCTGAACGCCGGGTGGCAGATACAATCCACTTGCCGTCTTTTCATTTTGTTTTTTTTGCTTAATAAGCACACGATCACCTACGATAATAATTTTTTTCAATTTGTTTTCAGCGGTAAGCTTCATAGAAAAATGCTCTTGGATTAATCAAATAGACCTGATTGTTCTTCTCCGGTTTTTGGCTCTTCAGTACTATAGAGTGGAAGTTTGTTGAGCCCTTTGGATAGCAATGCGTCCTCGGTTACAATCCCTTTCAGTGTTGCTTCGTTACGAAGACTTGCCGTGTCATGTTCCAACTCTTTTGTGCTGATTTGTTTGGAGCGTTTTTCAATCGGAGGATTAATTTTTTCCGCTTTCTCAAATTCTGAAACCTTTTCCAGAATTTCTTTCGGAAGGTCAGCATCACTGCGATACACCAATTCAAAGAATTGCTTTGCGAAAAATCCGTCAATCTGAATCCTGCGTTTGGACAGGTGCACGAACTTGCCGATTACCCGACAAATATTTTCCCTTTCTTCCGGACTTAATTGTTCTGCAAATTCATATTCTTCAATTTTCTTCAAGGCAAGTATTATGGGCTCCAGGGCATCAATGGAAATAATGTACACGGTATACTCACTCAGCTTGTATTCAAATTGCTGGATATGCTCCAGGGTATTGCTGGGCACTACCAGAAAAACTTCCTTTCTTACGTCCTCTTCCTTTACATATTTTATGGCTGACTCAACCTGATTTTTAAGGTAGCTGGGAAAATTTGTCAAATCGTCACCAGACGGGCTCTTTGCATCAAATACAATAAACTCATCTTTGATCTTCAATGTATTATCGGGCTTGCCTTTAAAGGGAACATTTTCCACGTACTCTACACCATTGCGGTTGCAAATCGTTCTTATCCTGCTTTTAACGTTTGCCTCGTGATTGAGCCAGGTCTCTTTTAGTCTCCTTAGTTTTTCGAGCTCTGCCTGGTGTACTTTTTCACGTTCCTCGGTTCGCTCTTTGGCATAGCGTTCAACCACCTTGTTTAAACTCGAAATCGCATCTTTATATTCTTGCCTTCTTTGCTCTTCTGTAGTTTTAAATTGGGTGTTCTCTTCTCGTAGCCTTCGGCTTTCCTGCTCAAGGGCTTCTATTTTTTGGCGTAACGAGGTAACCTCATCGCGCAGTTCAGTACCTCTGCGGAGATAGGTTTCGTTTTTCTCGTTTAATACCCCAATTTCCTTTTGAAAATGGGCTTTGTCTTCAGACAATCGACCAATCGAGTTTTCGAGTTTAGCATTTTCAATCTTAAGTGTTTCAATACTTGATACAAGCCGCTGTATGTCTGCACTGGCATCAATTAATTGATTTTTAACTTTACCCCACCCAAACAGGCGGCCAAAAAACCCTAATGATTTGAGGCTGTCAAATAAAACTTTTAAATTATTGAAACTTGATTCCATCACGGGCAAAGTTAAAATCAATTTCAATGAAAACACGGTGATTGATAGGGAATTGTAAGCGGCCAAATGAAATCCTTTCCCTATCTTTGCAACTGTCTAAATGACGCTGAATTAGGGGGCCTGGCTTGAAGATAAATACAAGCAACTGGATGATAGCCTTGACTCGTTTTATCTTGTATTTAAATTAATAAAAATCTCTTTTTATGGAAACTGCCATCACATCGAGTAAAGAAGCCATTTCATTAGAGGACAAATATGGCGCCCATAATTATCACCCCATTCCGGTAGTACTTAGCCGCGGGGAAGGTGTTTTTTTGTGGGATGTGGAGGGAAAGAGATTTTATGATTTCCTTTCAGCGTACAGCGCTGTGAATCAAGGTCATTGCCATCCCCGCATCATTGGCGCTTTGGTTGAACAAGCTAAGGAACTGACCTTGGTATCGCGTGCTTTCTATAATGACAAACTTGGCATTGCTGAAAAATTCATTTGTGAAATGTTCGGCTACGATAAAGTTTTGTTTATGAACAGTGGAGCAGAAGGTGTAGAAACCGGAATAAAGCTGGCACGCAAGTGGGGCTACAATGTAAAAGGCATTCCTGACAACGAAGCAATCATTCTTACCGCAAAGAGAAATTTTCATGGCAGAACCACAACCATTATTTCGGCCTCATCTGATCCTTCAGCCAGAATTGGGTTTGGACCCTTTATGCCTGGTTTTAAGATTGTTGAGTATGATAATGTTGAAGTGCTGGAGAAAGAATTGAAAAACCCTAATGTTTGCGCCCTGATGATTGAACCCATTCAGGGTGAGGCGGGTATTTACGTGCCTGCCGAAGGGTATTTGAAAAAGGCAAGCGATCTGTGTAAGCAAAATAATGTTTTGCTGATGATGGATGAAATCCAAACGGGTATAGCTAGAACCGGCAAGATGTTGGCCAGCGACCACGAAGGTGTTCATGCAGACTTATTGATATTAGGTAAAGCTATTTCCGGTGGAGTTATCCCTATCTCCTGCGTGCTTGCTGATGATGAAATCATGCTGGGAATAAAGCCAGGCGAACATGGATCTACTTTTGGAGGTAATCCGCTGGCAGCGGTTGTGTGTGTTGCTGCACTCACTGTGGCAAAAGAAGAGAAGTTGGCTGATAATGCAGAGCGTTTGGGTAAAATATTCAGAGAGCGAATGAATGTTTTAATTAAGAAAACAGATTTACTGACTGCGGTACGGGGTAAAGGATTACTCAATGCCGTTGATGTAAATGATACTCCGCAAAGCCAGACGGCCTGGAATATTTGTGTGGCGCTGAAAGAGAATGGGTTGCTAGCAAAACCAACCCATGGAAACATAATTCGATTTGCGCCTCCGTTGGTTATGAACGAAGAACAACTCCACGATTGCTGCGATATCATAGAAAAAGTTGTGATGAATTTTAAAAAATAATTGAATCCAATTCATTGAAGAAGGCAGCAGTGAATTGCTGCCTTCTTTTCTTTCCGAATAGTGTGAACATGAAAATAATAATTGTCGGGGGTACAGGAACATTAGGAAGCAAGATTGCTGATGAGTTTGGCAAACGGCATGATATTATAAAGGCAGGATCTAAGTCTGGCGATTTTCAAGTTGATATTACTTCCAGCGATTCTATTCGTTCCTTTTATAAACAAATCGGATCTTTTGACGCACTCGTATCGGCAGCCGGTGGCGGACACTTCGGCCCTTTTGAAGAAATGAAGGAGGAGGATTTTTATAAAGGCATTCGAAGCAAAATGATGGGGCAGATCAATCTGGTGATGATTGGTAAGGATTACATAGCTGACCATGGTTCGTTTACGCTTACTTCGGGTATACTGCACAACGATCCGGTACCAGGTGGCGTTGGATTGAGTATTTTGAATGGAGCGTTGAATTCATTTGCCGTTGCCGCTGCAACTGAGTTGAAAAGAGGCATACGACTGAATGTCATTAGTCCTGGCCTCGTAGAAGATTCAGAAAAAGATTTAGGTGCCTTTTTTCCCGGTCACATGCCGATCTCCATGAAGCGGATGGTGAGTGGTTATGTAAAAAGTGTAGAAAGCAAACTTTCAGGCAAAGTCATTGAGCTAATTTAATTTTACTACAACCATGCAAGTCACGCTCAGAGTTTGACTTTATATTCTTCTAATCGCGCTAGTTCTTTGCCAGTCCCTTGACTACTCTTTCCTTGCCCTGTAAATCTTTTATAATTTCAATCTCGTGGAATCGCATTTTTTCAAATAAGGAAGATACTTCACTCCCGTATCTTTCATTTATTTCTACAACCAGCATTCCTCCGTTGTTTAGTTGCTTTATGCCTTTGGAAAGTATTGCTTTGTAAAAAATAAGAGGATCAGAGTTGTGAACAAAAAGCGCTGAATGTGGCTCGAAGTTGAGCACATTACCCATCATGTTTGATTTTTCTCTTTCAGTAATGTATGGTGGGTTGCTTATGATTAAATCAAATTTGCCTTCTGGTAATGGACTCTCAAGTACATTATTTAAAATAAAATTTACTGAAGTATTATGAAGCTGATTGTTTTCGGCTGCAATTCTTAATGCTTGTTCGCTTACGTCTGTGCCAATTACTTCTGCATTTTTTACTTCTATCAAAAGCGTTATAGCAAGGCATCCGCTTCCTGTACCAATATCAAGTATTCGTAATTTTTGCGCGTTTAGTGCTTTGGTATATTCCAGGACACTGTCAATGAGATGTTCTGTCTCAGGCCTTGGAACGAGTACAGCAGGTGTAACTTTAAAAATGCGCCCGTAAAAATGTTGTTCTCCTATAATATATTGGATCGGCTCTCCCTGATTGATTCGATTTATCAACGTTGCTAGTTTTGCTTGATCAACACCCCCGAGCTCATCACCGGCAACAATTCTGGCTTTTGAAATCTTGAACGCATACTCTAGCAAAAGATAGGCAATACTTTTTATCTCATCGTGTGGCTCATCCAGCGAAATCTGCGACACCACCCAGTTGAAAACATCTTTGGAATTGGGCATGGCTTGATTGATCTTTGCAATGTTAGCAAAATGCGATGATCTCTGACGAAATTTTCATGCAGCGAGCGTTGGAGCTTGCCCGATTGGGAGCAGGAAAAGTTAGCCCTAACCCAATGGTGGGATGCGTTATTGTTTATGATAATCGCATCATAGGAGAGGGTTGGCATCAGAAATATGGAGGACCTCACGCAGAGGTAAATGCCATCAATGATGTAAAAGGCAAAACACGGTTGCATCAATGTGTTGTTTATGTGAACCTGGAACCTTGTGCTCACACCGGTAAGACTCCGCCCTGTGCTGACCTGCTCATTGCAAACAAAGTCAAGGGTGTTGTTATAGCTAATCAAGATCCTAATCCTATGGTCGCAGGTAAGGGGATTCAAAAACTAAAAGATGCCGGAATAGAAGTAAAAGTTGGTGTACTTGCGGAAGAAGGGCTTCACCTCAATATTCGCTTTTTCGCATTCATGAATAAGAGGAGGCCTTATATAATTTTAAAGTGGGCACAAACAGCTGATGGCTTTTTGGCAAGAGAGAATTATGATTCAAAATGGATCAGTAATGATTTCTCAAGACAATTGGTGCATAAATGGCGTGCAGAAGAAGATGCGGTTCTGGTGGGTGCACGCACGGCCGCTGTGGATAATCCACAACTTTCAGTTCGCGATTGGTCTGGCAGAAATCCGGTTCGCATCGTCATCGATTCAAATCTTTCGCTGGACAGATCGTTAAAGATTTTTGATGGATCACAACCTACTATTTGTTACAATTCGATAAAAGACGAAATCCAGGGCTCACTTCAGTTTGTCAGGTTAAATGGAGATGGAGGGATGGAGCAGCTTGTAACCGGGCTCTACCTTAAAAATATTCAATCCGTGATCGTAGAAGGGGGCGCCAAAACCATCAATGATTTTTTATGTTTAAATCTTTGGGATGAGATGAGGGTATTTACTTCTCCCAAAACATTCGAAGGCAAAGGAATTCTCGCTCCTTCTGTAAAAGGTAAATTGATGAGTGAAACTCAACTTATTGATGATAAATTGCAGGTATTTATAAACAAGGATGCATAACATCACCTACTAAAATTTCATCAGGATAGTGCCTCCGGTACCCGTAAACCTTAGATTGATTTTGATTCCTCTCGTAGTGGAGGGAGAACCATTGTAGATATCGAGAGCATTTAACGCATGGTGTTGAAAAGCTGAATTGAATGGAATTGATGCCAGTAACAAGGCCACGCCTCCCGCAGCAAAGCCCCATTCCGGATCGCCTCCGATAATTGCCGTAGCAACCGGAACGACAATCATAGCGCCCCCTGCAAATCTGAGCACCCCAACCGCATCATAATTTCTTTTGGCCTTTTTAAATTCAGAATAAGCCTGTGGGTTACTTTCAAAAATCCGAAGAACCATTTTGGGGCTGATGGATACGGAATCTCTTTCAAATCGGTAGCCCCCAAAAGTTTTGTAGACGTTTATTTGTTGGCCAAACGATGTTTGACCGCAAAAAATAAACATAAGGATGCTCAAAATGCGGAGATTCATTTGGAAATGGTTTACGGTGCGCTGTCCTAAAATTAGCCAAAAATTTTTAGCTTGCATGATACCACATTATCATCATGATGGATAAATTTTATGACGAGATTCCTTCACTTGATTTAGAGGACTTCATTAGTGGAGATACAGTCTCCCGGCAAAAGTTTGTTCAGGATCTTGGACAGGCCTATAATCAAATTGGTTTTGTCGCCATTCGCAATCACTTTCTTTCTGATGAACTTTCGGTCAAGTTGTATGAAGTTGTGACATCTTTTTTTGACTTGCCTGATGATTTAAAAAGTAAATATGAAAATCCGCAGCTAGCCGGTCAGCGTGGATACATTGGTAAAGGTAAGGAGCATGCAAAAGGGAGGAATACAGGTGATCTGAAAGAATTTTTTCATATCGGGCAGGTAGTGTCAGATAACGATCCTATCAAAGAGGAATATCCTGAGAATGTCTGGCCACAGGAGCTGCCTGAATTTAAAAAAATTGGACTAGATGTCTATCGAAGTCTGGAGGAAACTGGAAAAACAATGCTAAGAGCAATTGCCATTTACCTTGGCCTGCCGGAAGAATATTTTGATGATAAAGTTAAAAACGGAAATAGTATTCTGAGACCTATTCACTATTTTCCAATTGAAAAGCCTGATGAAATCCCATCCGATGCAGTAAGGGCAGCAGAACACGGTGATATAAATCTGATCACACTATTGATGGGAGCAAGTGCAGATGGACTACAGGTATTGAGAAATGATGGCAAGTGGATATCGATAACAGCATTGCCTAATCAACTTGTAGTAAATGTGGGAGATATGCTGGAGCGATTGACCAACGGAAAATTAAAGTCTACTATTCATCGCGTAGTAAACCCGCCACGGGAATTGATGAACAAACCGAGGTATTCAATTCCTTTCTTCATGCATCCGCGGTCAGACATGAACCTGGCGGCATTGGCAAATTGTATAGACCAGGATAATCCAAAAAAATGGGAGGACATAACGGCTGGTGAATTTCTCGCTCAGCGACTTAAAGAAATTGGTTTAAAGAAATAAACACTTTGGTTGGACGCATCCGTTATATTGATTTTTTAAAGGACATTTTTCAACTTTCAATAAGTTGTTTTGGAGGCCCGCAGGCTCATTTAGCTTTTTTTCAAAATCTGCTGGTAGAAAAAAGAAAATACATTTCAGATAAAGATCTGCTGGAATTGTATGCCCTTTGCCAAATTGTACCCGGCCCTACTTCCACTCAAACACTTACGGCTGTAGGGTATAGGCTTGGTGGTCCTAATCTGGCTTACCTTACTCTGGCTATCTGGATGCTTCCCTCAGTCTGCATCATGACGATGGCTGGAGTGCTTATTGGAGGATTTCAGGAAAAGGAAATTTCACTTGCCTTTACACGATTTATACAACCCATGGCTGTAGGCTTCATCAGCTATGCGGCATACACCATCAGCATGAGAACCGTGAATACTAAAATTGGATTTCTGTTGATGGCGGTATCAGCCGTGGTCACTTTTTTTGTAAAGACGCCTATCATGTTTCCTGTTATCTTACTGCTTGCTGGGATTATTACAGCGTTCAATTATAGGCTACATGCCAAAGAAGAAAAGAAAAAATTTGACGTACCATGGGCTAACTTTTTCCTATGGGCAGGTGTATTTATTTTTGCTGCGTTGTTAGGTGATATTACACGGGCACTTCCGGTTAAGTTGTTTGAAAATTTTTATCGTAACGGCAGTTTGATTTTTGGGGGTGGCCAGGTGTTGGTTCCAATGTTATACACCGAGTTTGTTCAATACGCCAAGCCATTGCATTATCCAACTTCTTCTACTGAATTCCTTTCTGGCTATGCACTGGCCCAGGCAATACCTGGCCCCGTATTTTCTTTTAGTTCATACCTGGGGGCCTTATCTATGCGGGAGTATGGAATTGGCGGTGAAATACTTGGCGCTTTTTTGTCGGCAGCGGGGATTTTTCTACCGGGCACTTTTCTGATCTTCTTTGTGATCCGGATATGGGACAGCCTGAAGAAATTCAGACCCATCAGGGCATCGCTTGAAGGAATTAACGCGGCAAGTGCAGGCTTGGTCATAGCAGCCGCGGTGCTATTGTTTTTGCCGCTAATTCAACAACCAACTTTTAAAATCCTGTTTACAAATTTCGGACTTACCATAGGCACCTTCTGTCTTCTCATGTTTACGCGCCTGCCATCCTGGGCAATTATTGGCTCCGGTCTGATACTGGGATTCGTTCTATAAAAAAAGCCCCGCTGTTGAGGCGAGGCTTTTCAAAATACTATTGGATTATATTATCCTAATTTAAATGTAATGGGCAATACCATTCTTTGTTTTACGGGTTTGCCGCGTTGCTTGCCAGCTTTCCATTTTGGAGCTGCTTGTAAAACTCTTACCGCTTCTTCATCACACCCTGCACCGATTCCCTTTACTGCTTTCACGTCTGTGATGCTGCCATCTTTGTCAATTACAAATTCAACGAACACGCGACCCTCTACACCCATCCTGCGTGCTTGTGGCGGGTACTTCATCTTTTCACCTACGTATTTGTAGAACGCTGTCATTCCACCAATCGGAGCTGCCGGATCTTCCACAATGGTGAAAATCTCCTCAACTTCTTCCTTCGGTTCTTCAGCTTGTATGACAATCTGCTGAATTTTAGTGTCTTCCGTTACCTCCACATCAAACTTTACCTGTATTTCATCTTCAATTTCCTCTTCATCGGGTACTTCTATGATTTGAGGTTGCTGAATCTGAGGAGGCGGAGGTGGTGGAAGATCCGTGGGTGGTATTTCCAACATCTCTTCAAACGTATTCACACTCTTCCCCATCAGATCAATATCTTGCTTCTCGGAGTCTCTCCATTCAAAGGCCATCACTACAATGCTCATCGTCAGTAACAGACCGATGCTGAAGAAAAAACTGGTTTTCTTGGTCAAATCAGCTTTCTCAGTTTTTTTAGCTTCCATGCTTTTTTCAGTTTAGATTTCAAATATATAAATAGAATACCTTATTGGCCATTCGGTCACACAATTTCCACAAAATTTTAATGAGGTATTCTGGATAAAATCCAAATAATTACCTTCTGCTACCGTAAAACAAGGTAAAATATAGGGTAGGGAATGTGGCTGAATTTTCGGCAGTGGGCACAAGTACTATCTTATTGAAGTATGCATCGAGCAGGAAACCAACCTCAAATCCGGTAACCTGACTCTTCACGGTTCCCAACTCAAAATTAATTCCGGCTTTGATATTCGTGCCAAGCTGTATTTTGGAGTCGCCTAAGCCCTCAAAAAGATGTCCGGTGCCAAGTATTCTGGTGAAGGAATGAAAAGGGTTGGCCGGGTTATATTGTTCGTGCTGAGTAGAAAAAAAACTATTGTCAATCAATCGTTCAATAAAATAGGGTGCTACAATACCTATACTTGGACCCGCGGCAAGTACAGCTTTTATTTCTACACCTTGTTGTGGCGCTTTTTTGGAAATAATAAGATCCCGCCCGTACTGAAGCCGAAGAGCGTATAAATAATTACTTTTTCCGTAAATGAAGAAGTTTCCGGTGCCGCTGCTTAGCCTGGTTTCCTGCGGGTGTTTCACATTCATAATCTCTAGCCCGTAGGTCTCAAAAAGCCGGTCATTAAGTTTTTTAGATTTTTTAAACATAAAACCTCCAATTAGCCCACCCGAAGTGTTTTTGTTTACTCCCCAGATAAACTCTGAATCATAGTCATAGCTGTCCTGGGTTTGCCCGAAGGCAAAGCTTCCGCCCATTAGAATCAGAAGAAGGGTTACTATTTTCGCACGAAACAACATTCCACAGAACTTCAGGTTAAATTTATACTTTAATTGTAAAACGAAAAAAAGCTATTATAAAATATACCCCACCATGAGTAGTATTTTTGGCCAATATCAGGGCTCGCTGCGCACAAAGGCGACCCACCTCAAATCTGGCGACACGATTATTACGGATGCCCCCCCTGACAACAATGGTAAAGGGGAAGCCTTTTCTCCAACTGACCTGGTATGCGCATCCCTTGGCAGTTGTATGATGACACTTATGGGGATACTGGCCGAACGCGAAGGCATTAATCTTTCCGGATTAAAATCGGAGATAGTGAAAATAATGGCCTCCAACCCGAGAAAAATTGCTGAAATACAAATCACATTTAGCCATCCCAATCTTCAGGCTACTGAGATACAACAAAGGAAATTAAAGAACGCGGCACTTACATGCCCGGTGGCGTTAAGCCTTTCCGATCAGGTAAAACAAACCATTATTTTTAATTGGTAGCTAACCGGTGACCGGCTGCAATCGTTTTTTGATGTCTGCGTAGGTTATATCAAAATGGGATCGGTCATAAACAGCCCTACCCTGGTCTATGATCAGTACTTGAGGAGATTCATGGGCTATATCAAATCTTTGAGCTATTTCATTGGAGATGTTGCGATGTTGTAACAAATCCAAGAAATACAATTTGGTGCCCTTTTCGATTTTCCAATTTCGCTCCAGTCTGTCTAATGTAGCCCTACTGATGGAGCAACTGGTACTGTGTTTGAAAATGAGAATAGGCTGTTGCTTTGATTCTTCAACCAGTTGATCCAGTTGATTCAATTCGGTCAGGTAATTCCAATTCATAAGGATATAAATTATTCATACCACAGCCCCTTTTCCCTTTTGTCGTAACGAGGTCTCCGTTCTTTTTCCTTTAGGTGATCAGGCTGGGTATCGCTTTTCTTAAACAACTTTGCCCACATCAACTTAAAGTTCATCAAAATGGTTCGCTCTCCTTTTACATTATCTCTGAAACCATGAGCAAATTTTGAATCGGGATGCAATTTGCCATCATTGAATTTTTTCATTTTCACGTTGCCCTGATAGTCTCCAACCTTTGCGTAAGCTCTGCCCGGAGCCCGTCCTTTCAATGCCTCATCCGCGCTTACAGGATTGTGTTTGTAGCTCCAATTCATTTTCACGCCTCTGGCGTATTCACTAGCCTTTACAGATGACCTTGAAGGAGCTACCCCAGGTAAAGATCCTTTAGCCGCATTGGGTTTATTTTTATAATCTCCTTCGCGAACTCTCACCTGGAGTCCGGCTACTTCATAGGTGGTTTTGTCAGGTCTTTGCTTCTTTATAGATTCTTTGCTTGCATTGGGATTTTGAACATAATTTTTTCTCAAGCCGGAAAGTTTTATTCGGCCTTCATAATCTCCTTCTTTCACACCTGGGGTGCGTACTTGGATGGGTTCTTCATTGTTGTTCCACAATTTGCCACTGATGCTACCACCTGCACCCTTTTTAGGCTTTTTTGCCTTCAGATGGCCGGTGAATTCTTCTCCCTGGTAAATTCTACTGGGGTACAGATCAAAAAGCTTGTAGTTTCCAGGGTATCCTGCCGCTTCTCTGGCCGATCCGGGTGGCGTTCGGCCAGGCAATGGATTTCCCTGATTATTCCACAGTTTACCACTAATGCTACCTCCACCTTTTTCTGGTCTTTTAGTTTTGATATTTCCGGCAAAGTCGGCTCCTTGTTTGCCTAATCCGGGTTGCAGTTCACCTTTTTTGAAAGTACCTGAATAGTCACCAATTCCACCACCTCCCTTAGGTGTGCGTACGGGTATGGGTGTATTCCTGTTGTTCCACAGTTTACCACTAATGCTACCACCACCTTTTTCAGACCTTTTTGTTTTAGTATTTCCGGCAAAGTCGGCTCCTTGTTTGGTAAACCCAGGCTGTAATTCACCTCGTCTGAATGTCCCGGAATAATCCCCTATCCCAGCACCACCTCTGGGTGTGCGCACGGGTATTGGTGTATTTCTGTTGTTCCATCGTTTTCCGCTAATACTTCCACCGCCTTTATCCGGTCTTTTCGCTTTGATGTTTCCGGCAAAGCCGACTCCTTGTTTCGTAAATCCGGGTTGCAACTCACCTCTTCTGAAGTTGCCCTGGTAGCCGGCCAAACCAGCTCCCCCTCGAGGTGTTCTTACCGGGATTGGATTTTGCCTATTATTCCAAATGCGTCCACTTACGCTGCCACCTCCTGACGGAGACCTCTTTGACTTTATGTTCCCGGCAAAGCCAACACCCTGCCGGCTGAATCCTGGCGACAATTCTCCTCTCTTGAAAGTGCCACTGTAGTTGATTCCTCTGGCGCCCATACCCGGAGCCCGCGGGGGCAAAGGCCTGTTTGATTTTCCGCTACCGGATATAGATTTATATCCAGCACCGGGTAGTGTTTGTTTTCCTCGAAAGATAGACAGGAAACCTCCCGAAGTTTTACCATCAAAAGCGCGATCTCCCGATGGTCTTCGTCCAAAAAACCTGACCGAATCCTGGGGGATGAGGGCGGGTTGTAAGGATTTGAAATTCCGTGTACGCAATGGCCGTCCACTTATATCACGGGTAAAAGCTTTTTCGCCTTTAGAAAATTTACCCCAGTAAACATTTCTCTTTCCACGTACAATAAAGGATCCTGATCTTGATCCAGGAAATCTGCTGAGACGTTTCCCCGGAGGTTTGCCCGTCTCCCGTTTGGCCGCCTTACTGATTTTGGAATTGTTAGGATAAGTTCGTTGTATATCACGGCCGGATTTGGAGTAGTGATTTACAAAAGGGCCTTTTTGAGGAAAAATTTTTCTATTCTGCCCGGATCGGGATGGTGTACCAACAGGGCCACCCTTTATATCTCCTTTCCATGCCCTTTGTCTGTCTTGCGGAATTCTTTTTATAGGTTTTGCTCCTGATGCTGTTCTCGTATAAATACGGGGTTTCGTTTGTGGCTTTTTGGATGGGTTGTTTACATAGGGACCTCGCTGTGGAAACACGTTGCTCCTAGCGGATCGTGCTTTCTCCGATTGCACCCTGATTTTATGACCGGAAACATTTCCTTTCCAGGCGCGCTGTCTGTCAGAGGGGGGGGTGTCAAATATTCTTCCTCGAGGTGAGGCCGGCCGATCAGCGGTTCTGGATTTTCTTTCAGAATAGGGATCGGGCTGTTGCCACCGGGCGTTTGCCCGTGAGGCGGAAGATTTATTTAGGGTCCTTAACCTGCGTCCTGAGATATCACGCGCCTTTGGGGTTTTGGGTTTTTTTATCCTTTTGAATTTATTTTCCCTCAATTGGCGCTGATTGGGAACCGGTTGATCTCCCTTTGTATTTTGTGCGTTGGCATGAAAGGAGACCATAAAAATCAGGGTAAGGAATCCAACGATTCTCAAACCAAAAAAAAGAAATGTGGCGGTATTGTTTTGTTTTGACTTCAAAAAATTATCCCTGAATCAGCTAAGTTAAGAAATAAGGAGCCAAAAAGTGGTGGTGTCTAAGCAATCTGCTTAATAGTCATGGCCTTAAATTATTTTGTATAATGCCAAGCAAGCTCGTTTTTTGACGAAATATACTCCACTTTGAGTATGTTTGGTTGGTAAATCCATAAAAGCCAAGTCAAAAAGGTCGCGATTTTAGTATAATTTTCTACTTAAATTACAGTTATTTTCCTAATTCATTAAACCTAAATAAATTGGTATTTGTTTAAGTATTTGGAATTGGGATTTAATCCGTTAAAGCCAATTGGAGTTTAGTTTACAACCTATAACGAATGAACAAAGAGACTAAAGTTGAGGCGGTAACTCTACGAATACCCGAAAATGTTGAACGTGTTTTTTCAGATGTCGCTGAAATTCAGATTACCGAGGATAATGTAGCTATATCTTTCGCTACCAGAGACCGGGGAAAGACAGCAAATTTAAATAAGGCAAGGGTTTCACATATTGTTTATCTCTCTGTTCCTCACTTTTTCAGATTTGTTGAAATAGCGCAAGGGCTATCAGAGGGATTTAAAAGGGATATAAAAGATCAAATTGAAAGCAAAAGCAAAACGAAGAAAAAAATATGACTTCAGTAGCTCAATCAACCAGAAAAACGAAGGAAGACTACGGAGTGCTGTTGAATTGGCTTAATGAAAATTATAATTCTGCCTGGTTGTCAGGAAAATCTATAGAACAGAGTACTACGGCAATATCTAGAACTGAAATAGAAGGAGTAGAATCAGATCGACCAGCATTCTTGTTGTCCTCAAAGAATCTAGCCACATTCCTGGCGGATGAGGAGGAGGGTTCTATTTTTTAAATGACCAGAATGGCCGTAAACAGAGGTGAAATAGTTGAAATTCAGTTCCCGCTTCCTAATGGAGGTCATAAAAACCATCCAACAATTGTCATATCGAATAATGATGTTTATAACAATGAACAAGCATTTTTAGCTGTTATGTTGTCGGGAAAGCCAGTTCTAGACAATTTCAGTTTTGAATTGGATGATTCAATGGTCACTAAACCCTTCAAAAAAAAGACGCAAGTTAGATGTCACTTGATAACAATTGCCTCGGAAAGTGACATTATATCATGTCACGGTACTTTGAATGGCTCCGCGGTAACCTCAATTGTGAACAAAATATGTAATAATATTCTAAGGTAAACTTACATCTCTCTTTGCCGCCTTTTAGCTATATTCACTTGTTCAACATTAGTCAGTTTTTTATAACGACAGGAATTAAGATTAATTCCTAATCATCAAAACTTCATCAATTCCAGTACAGAATCCTTAAGTCTGTTTTTTGGAAGAAAATTGTTTTCAAGCGCGGGTGCGAATGGAATGGGTGTATCCAGACTTGCCACACGTTTTACAGGCGCATCGAGATAACTAAAGCATTGCTCGTTTATCCACGCGGAAATTTCCGCTCCGATACCACCGGTAAGTGTATCTTCGTGTAGTACTAATACACGGTTCGTTTTTTTTACCGTTGCCTCCACCGCATCCTTGTCCCACGGCAACAAGGTTCTGAGGTCGATGATTTCCGCACTAATTTCTGGTAATGCTTGCATTACTTCGTGTGCCCAATGTACGCCCATACCATAGGTGATTATGGATAAGTCATTACCTTCAGTCACCGTTTTGGCTTTTCCTACTTCTACGGTGTAGTAATCATCTGGCACCTGATCTTTAATAGATCTATAGAGCAGTTTGTGCTCGAAGTATAAATAAGGATTAGGATCCGCAATGGCAGCGGTTAACAGTCCTTTTGCATCGTAGGGATTTGAGGGGTAAACAATCTTCAGGCCGGGAGTATGAAAAAACCAGGCTTCATTGGACTGACTGTGAAAAGGCCCCGCTGCGGTTCCTGCTCCGGTAGGCATGCGAACAACCACATCCGCATTTTGTCCCCATCGCCAATGCGATTTGGCCAGGTTGTTTACGATCTGATTGAATCCTTCTGTCACAAAATCCGCAAACTGCATTTCTACCATAGCCTTCATTCCTTTAATAGAAAGGCCCAGCCCGGCACCCACAATCGCTGATTCGCAAATGGGCGTATTTCGCACGCGTTCTTTTCCAAAAGCTTTTACAAAACCGTCAGTAATTTTAAATACACCTCCGTATTCCGCAATATCCTGACCCATGAGCACAAGGTTTGGATGTTTCTCCATGCTCTGCCGCAAGCCATCTGAGATAGCATCAATAAACCTCTTTTCTGTACTTTTATCCGTTTTAGGTGCGATTGCTGCTTGAGGATAGGGCTTGAATAAATCATCCAGTTCGGTTTGCGTATTGGGTTCCGGAGCTTTACTTTCAAAGGCTATAGCCAAACCCTCTTCAATTTCTTTTTTAATTTTTTTGGTAACAGACTCTACAAAGCCCTTATCGATTACACCTTCTTTGGTGAGGTATTTTTCATAGTTGATCAGCGGGTCTTTCATGGCCCATGTCTCCATCAATTTTTTGGGAACGTACTTGGTGCCGGATGCTTCTTCGTGACCCCTCATTCTGAATGTGATGGCTTCCAGCAATACAGGTTTGGGATTTTTCCTCATTTGAGAAGCCAATGTTCTCACGGTATCATATACTTCCAAAATATTATTTCCGTCAACTTTCACACCTTCAATTCCATAACCGATAGCCTTATCTATAAAATTCTTACACCGAAACTGTTCGTTGCTGGGTGTGGACAAGCCATAACCATTATTTTCAATCACAAAGATTACAGGCAGATCCCATACGGCAGCTACATTAATGGCTTCATGAAAGTCGCCCTCGCTTGTTCCGCCATCTCCGTTGAACACCGCTGTCACTTTTTTCTCACCTTTCAGTAATCCCGCCAGCGCAATGCCATCGGCCACACCATTTTGAGGTCCCAGGTGTGAGATCATACCTACGATATAATGTTCATTGGTGCCAAAATGAAAAGATCGATCGCGACCTTTGGTATAGCCCATCGAGGTACCTTGCCATTGCGAGAATAAACGATCGAAGGGCATTTGGCGAGAAGTAAAAACACCGAGATTTCTGTGCATGGGAAGGATATAATCATCTGCCTCCAACGCCTTGGTAAGTCCAACAGCAATAGCTTCCTGACCAATTCCGCTAAACCATTTGCTTATCCGGTTCTGACGCAATAAAATGAGCATCTTTTCCTCAATCAATCGAGGCCACAAAAGGCTGATATAAAGATCCTGCAGTACTTTATCTGAATATTTTTTTCGGTTGAATTGCATAGCTGGAAAAATTGCGCGGCAAGTTAATCATTAGCCGAATCATAAAAACTAGTCCAGGTTAGATTGAATAGCTAAAAAATGAACCACATAGACCTAGAAGTACATTCAAAGCCCTATGTTATCAATGTTCCTCCTATGTGGTTCAAAAAAAAATCAGATGCGTTTGCCCTGTTGAATTTGATGAGTGAGCCTCACTGTATTATTTAAAGCAAGAAATCCAAAAACTACGGTTATTTTTGCCATCAGATGATTGATTTTGATTCTTTTAAACTGGCCAATGGGCTTCAGGTTTTGGTTCATGAGGACCCTTCTGTGCAGATAGCCGTCATGAACATCTTATACGATGTTGGATCGAGGGATGAGCGAAGTGACAAAACAGGTTTTGCGCATCTTTTTGAGCACCTGATGTTTGGTGGCTCGATTAATATTCCAAGTTATGATGAGCCTTTGCAAAGAGTAGGCGGAGAAAACAACGCTTTTACCAATACCGATATTACAAACTATTACCTCACCGTGCCATCTGATAACCTTGAGACCGGATTTTGGCTGGAGAGTGACAGGATGTTGAGTTTGTCATTTGATCCCAATGTGCTGGAAGTACAAAGAAAAGTTGTGATCGAAGAGTTTAAGCAGCGTTACTTAAATCAACCCTATGGAGACGTATGGTTAAAACTCCGACCATTGGCCTATAAAGTACATCCCTATCAATGGGCAACTATCGGTAAAGAGATAAGTCATATTGAAGAGGCAACTTTGACGGACGTAAAAGATTTTTTCTATTCACATTACTTACCCAACAATGCCGTGTTGGTGGTTGCTGGAAATGTAAAGCGAGATCAGGTTGAACAACTTGCTGAAAAGTGGTTTGGGCCTATACCTTCCGGTAAAATTCCAAAGCGAAATTTACCTACCGAACCAACACAGCAAGAGAAGCGTATGCTTGAGGTGGAAGCGGACGTTCCGGCTGAAGCCTTGTATAAAACATTTCACATGCCGGGCAGATTCCATAGCGATTTTCATACTGCCGATCTTGTAAGTGATGTACTTGGCCGTGGAGATTCCAGCAGGCTCTATCAAAAATTGGTTAAGGACAAGCAAGTATTCAATTCTGTCTCAGCTTTTACGATGGGTACAATTGATCCCGGGTTAATTGTAATCAATGGGCGGGTGAAAGAAAATGTATCACTGCTTGATGCGGAAAAGGAATTGGATGAGGCGATAGCAGATTTTATTGACAAGGGAGTGACTGATTTAGAACTGGAAAAAGTGAAAAATCAAGCGTTGTCAACTTTGGAATTTGGTGAGGTGGAAGTGCTCAACAGAGCCATGAGTCTTGCCTTTAGTTCCCTGTCGGGTGATGCCGGCCTGGTGAATAGAGAAGTAGGGTTGATTAATAAAATCAATGCAGAAGACATCAATCGAATGGGGAAGGAAATTTTGAGAGCGGATAATTCTTCTGTGATGTATTATCGAAGCAAGTCAAAATAAGATAAATATGAAGTTTAGGGTTGGGATGGGTTTCGATGTGCATCAGTTGGAAGAGGGTGCAGCTTTCTGGTTGGGAGGAATAAAATTGCCATCCGCGAAAGGAGCTGTGGGTCATTCGGATGCAGACGTACTCATCCATGCCATTTGTGATGCATTGCTCGGTGCGGCAAACATGGGCGACATCGGGCAGCACTTTGCGAATACAGATGCCAGATGGAAAGGGATGCCCAGCAAATTTTTTTTGGAAGAAGTGGTGAGTATGATTTCCGATAAAGGATGGCAAATAGAAAATATTGACTGCACTTTATGCCTCGAACACCCAAAGATCGGTCCTCACATCCCGGCTATGCGGGCAGTTCTTGCTCCACTCATGAGAATACCAGAAGATGCGATATCCGTGAAGGCAACCACCAATGAGCGGATGGGATATGTAGGTAGGGAAGAGGGTGTAAATGCCTATGCTGTTGCGCTTATTCGCAAGGACTAATTCAACAAAGTGAGCTTGCTAAAAATTGCCACAACAGCGGACGGCTCACACACACTTATTCATGAAGGGTTGGATGAAACCTATCATTCCATTCATGGAGCAATACAAGAGTCCACGCATGTTTTTATACAAAACGGATTGCACTATGCCCTGGAAAGATTCAATTTGAATGAAATCAAAATTCTGGAGATCGGTTTTGGAACCGGTCTGAATGCATTACTTACTTTGTTGGATCCTGAAGCAAAAGCGCTACCTGTTTTTTATGATACCATTGAGGCATTTCCCTTGAAGATGGAACTGGTGCATCAACTCAATTACCCATACATCCTCGGTCAGGAGGATATAAAGGAGAAATTTATTGAAATGCATCTGGCGCCCTGGGATCAAACCTATTCCCTGACAGGGAATTTTACCATCCGTAAGGTTCAGGCTGAACTTCAAAGAGCAACCCTGACAAATAATAATTATGATATTGTATACTTCGATGCTTTTGCCCCTTCCAAACAGCCCGAACTTTGGCGTTTTGAAATACTGGAGAAGGTAGTAAAGGCATTAAAACATCAGGGGAT
Organism: uncultured Ohtaekwangia sp.; assembly: GCA_964436055.1. GTDB lineage: Bacteria > Bacteroidota > Bacteroidia > Cytophagales > Cyclobacteriaceae > ELB16-189. The sequence goes on along the minus strand of CAYTBO010000050.1, from coordinate 888 downwards.
TTTTGTTACTTACAGCGCAAAAGGTCAACTGAAGAGAGACTTGAAAAGCTTAGGTTTGCAGGTAGAAATATTAAAGGGACCTCCCGGTAAACTGCAAATGATAAGAGCTATCCTTAATCCCTGAGGGGCCATTGCGCCAATTCCATAAATAAAAGACAACTGAAACCGTGGGGAAAATCAAAAATATCTACAAAACGTTGTTTTTAGTTTGCATCTGATTTACAGTAATAGTAATCCCTATCTTGTCGGAATTTAAAATTATCAAGTTTTTGTACGATTTTAGTAGTATGCAACTAGGTGGTTGTTTTTTCCCTGGTTTTAGCCTTTTTTGACGGCTTACGTACCACACTTTGCTTAGCTTTAAGCTTCTCAATGACCTCGCTTATTCTTTTCTCTTCTTCTTTAGTCAATGGCTCAGTGCCACCGATAAAGTCAACGTCCAATTCATTTTTTCTAGCTTTCATAACCGGTATTTTTAAAGTATCTGTCTAATAGTTCTAATGCTGCCTTGGTTTCGATAATCATTAATCGGCCACCTGCGTGAAATGCCGTTAAGCTGAAAATTTTAATTTCGCCTGACTTCCATTGACCCCTTGCCGGAATTGAGATTGTCGAAATTTATGAAGTGAAATCAAAAGCGCTGGAGCCTTATTCTACACAATGGGAAATTAAATGGAAGAAAACAAAAAGGGATATTAATAATCCAAAAATACCATTGAAATTTGTACAGGAAGTTGGCAAACTAATTTATAAGGATGCTGCTGACGTAAGAATTGCCCTCGGGCCTGTTTTAGCACATTTTCCGAAGAAAACCAAAGCTTCAACAAAATGGACGCCAAGAACTTCAAGAACTAAAAAGAAGTAAAACCCACCACCGCTGTTGTTCAG
>CAYTBO010000049.1:0-22586 GCA_964436055.1 uncultured Ohtaekwangia sp. | reverse complement strand
TTTATTTCCACTAAATTTGATTGTGCTTGTAAAGCTTCACATATGTGTTGTTTTTTTACTTATTTCTCTGTGTTCCAAAGCACAGGTTGAGAAGGATAGTACTTCAATCAAGAAATCATTTGAGCAAGCAGATTCTGTCTCTTCACAAAAACTAACCTCCCTGGATTCTATTTCACCACGCCTAAGCCAATCGGCAGATTCAATCCAGGCCCTGAGTAGTAAAATCAATTCCATTCAGGATTCCCTTTCTCCTGATTTGTCGCGCTACAACCTTTCATTGGATTCAGTAAAACAAAAACTAACCAATAAGATTGACAGCCTCAACAACTTAAAATTACCTACTGGCCCCTACACACGCCTGATGGATAGCCTCAACCATCTGGGCCCGGTCAAATCTTTGGCGCAGATAAATGATAAGGTGAACAGCGTTCAGACTAAAGTAGTTGAAATAGAAGGAAAAGCTTCCAGGCCTGTAAAAAATGTTGAGCAGAAAATTAATGAGAAATTATCCCAAATGCAGAAAGAAGGGGGTGAAGGATCCAACCTGCCCGGGAGCATTGATTTACCTGGAGTAAATTCACCAACCATATCAGGTGTGGATGTTCCAAAAATTTCTGCAACGCAGGATATTTCAAATGGAAGCCCGAGACTCTCCAATCCCTTGGGTGAAACAGAAATTAGAGGATTACCTGATTTAAATATCCCGGCAGTAAATGAGACTGAAAAAATAACTGAGGGGATAGGAGAAATTTCTCAAGTGACGGAGGAGGTGTCAGGGTATGGTGAAGATTTGAAAAATATTGGCTCAGGTAATCTCGAGGAGGTAAAACAAATACCCAATGCGATTGAGGAGAAAGCTGTGGAGAGGGGCGGGTTGGATGAACTTCAGTCACAGACAACTGCAGTAGACGAGTACAAGGAATTACTTGCCAACGGCAACGATAGAGAAGCTTTGAAACAGCAAGCCCTTCAGCAAGCGCCAAAGTTGGCAAAGGATCACTTCAAAGGACAAGAGGCAGCACTGGAAGAGGCTATCAACAAAGTCAGCAGCCTAAAGAAAAAATATGCTGAACTCGATAACCTGGAGGATTTACCACGGTATGTACCTAATGCAATGAAAGGAAAACCTTTCATAGAACGAATCGTACCCGGACTTACAATGCAAATTCAAAAGGAGAAAAATTTGTGGCTGGATTACAATTTAAGTGTTGGCTACCGTATTACAGGTAAATTAACAGCAGGGGTGGGTTGGAATGAAAGAATTGGAATAACCAGGGAAATAGGATTCGCCTCCCAAGATCGAGTTTATGGTCCTCGTTCTTATGTTGATTTCAAAATAAAAAAGGGTTTTTCTGCCAGGTTAGCTATTGAAAAAATGCACACCTTTATTCCACCCAGCCTGCTTAATCCTAATCCACCTTCAGACATTGATAGTTATGCATGGGTTTGGGGAGTATTTGCAGGCTTAAAAAAGGAGTATGATTTTCTCAAGAATGTGAAGGGAAATTTTCAAATACTGTACAATTTCTATGATGACCACGGCCGCAGTCCCTATACAAACCGGCTAAATGTGAGAATTGGTTTCGAGTTTCCGATGAAGGCTAAGAAAAAATCTGTTGAACAGGTCAAATAACCCCTGTTACGTTTCGGGTCACCTGGAATCAATTAATTTTTTTAATACCTGAAACTGATTTTTTCGATTCGCGCCTTGTTCTTAACATGAGTCGTAAGAAAAGTTACAATACTATCCCTATTTTTAACCGACAATAGGGATTACCATATAGATAAAAAAAATGGAGGAACTGAACGAAGAAGCAAAAAAATTCCATCCTCTTGGGTAATTTTGAAATCCAATTATTTTTATGATATGAGCAAACCCAAAAGTTTAGCGATCCCGGATGAGGTAGTAATGAATAAAATTTATCTGATCAGAAATCAGAAGGTAATGTTAGATCGTGGTCTTGCGGAACTGTATGGAGTAAAAGCAATACGATTGAGGGAGCAAGTAAAACGGAATCAAAACAGGTTTCCTGCGAACTTCATGTTCCAAATCAGCGAAGGGGAAGTCGGAAACATGGTATCGCAAAATGCGATACCATCAAAGCAACACTTAGGAGGCTACTTACCTTATGCATTTACAGAACATGGTGTTTTGATGCTTGCTAATGTCTTAAGGAGTGAACAGGCAATAACAATGAGCATCCGGATTATTGAAATCTTTGTGAAATTAAGAGAGGTGTTGCTCACGCATAAGGATATACTTCTAAAGCTGGAGCAACTGGAAAAGAAAGCTGTTCGCCAGGATAGCGATATAAAGCTGATCTTCAAATACCTGAGAGAGCTTTTGAACCCAAAAACAGAACCTTTTCGCAAGATTGGATTTAAGCGAAAAGAAGAAAATTAGGCCAATTTTTGTATGCGTGTCTGACGGTCTACATTGATACCAGTCATACCATGAGCACATCCGGGAGACAAGCCGAATGAAGTATTCCGGTTACAGATAAAACTTAACCCTCAACTTTTCACCAACTTCCATTAGATCAGCTACCACCTTTTCGTTTAGTGGAATTCCCGCTTTCATACGATATGCCTCCTGTTCACGTTCAGGGTCACCGGGGATAATGACATGCTGCTCCGCTGTTGCAGTTTTAGCATTTCTGAATCGGGTAATCCAATTGTCCATGTGTTTGAAAAAATCCTCTTTTGGACGGAAGGCATCTACGCGCATGGCCCCAATGAAATGACCGATGCCTTCACCTACGGGATCGGCCGATGGAGCAAGGAAGCTAACAAACGGAGGAACCCACGGTCCATAGTTAGCACCGGAAAGCACGGCCGAAAAAATATCCACCCAGGCGCCAAGGCAAAATCCTTTATGACTGCCATGGTCGCGATCACTTCCAAGCGGTATCAACGCGCCACCTTCTTTCAGTTCATGTGGGTTGGTGGTCTGCTCACCTTGCCTGGTTTGCACCCAGCCAACAGGTGCTTGCTCATTCTTTCGTTGTAGTATTTCCAATTTTCCATTGGCTGCCGTGGTAGTAGCAAAGTCAGCAACAAAGGGTGGCTCCTTTCCTGCTGGTATAGCCACACAAATGGGATTGGTTCCCAGCAATCGCTCCACGGAAAATGTGGGTGCAACCAGAGGACTCGCATTCGTCATCGAAAGTCCTATCATATCTTGTTTCAGTGCCATCATGGCGTGATAGGCTGCAATACCGAAGTGATTTGAATTTTTTACCGCCACCCATCCGGTTCCGCATACTTTTGCTTTCTCCATCGCAATTTTCATGGCAAAAGGGGCGACAACGAGCCCCAGGCCCTTATCTCCATCCACAACGGCCGTGCTTGGGGTTTCATGAACGATCTTAATCTCGGGCTTTGCGTTAATTCTACCGGCCTCCCAAAGGCGTACATAGCCGCTCAGTCGTGCCAGTCCGTGGGAATCAATGCCCCGCAAATCTGCCTGCAACAGGACATCCGAAGCCAGGATGGCATCCTCTTCCGGACAGTCCATTTTTCTAAAAACATCCTGCGCGAATTGTCTCAACTGTTTCTCTGCGAATAATTTATCCATATTGTAACAAAAGTGATTTTTTGGCTTCAAATTCCAATGTTTTTAGAAAATTTTCGTTCGAATTGTGGAAATTGATGAATCCTCGCATCTCATAAGAAAACAACTATTGATATGATAAGAATTAGTTTATTCACCGCCCTGGCGCTTGGCTTTTTTACAACCTATAGTCAAACTGAAAAAAGAGTGGAGTCACAGATCACGAATGTTACCGTCTTCTTAAATAAGGCCCAGGTGACACGTGAAGCGAAGTCGAGGGTAGAAGCCGGAAAAATGGATTTGATATTTGGGGGGCTTACTTCGCAATTAGACCCCTCCAGTATTCAGGTGGCCGGTAAGGGAAATTTTACCATACTGGGTATACGTCACCAACAAAATTTTCTCAGTGAATTCAATGTGCCCGCCAAGCTTAAAATTTTAAAAGACTCCCTTAGTACTTATCAAAAGCAATTGATCGTTGAGCAAAGCCAAAAGGAAATCCTGAACAAGGAAGAGCAAATGCTTTTGAGTAATCAAAAGATCGGTGGCACAAATCAAAACCTGACCGTAAATGAATTGAAATCGATGGCCGATTTCTACCGGTCACGCCTGACGGAAATCCTGAATAACCGGATGAAGCAGGATGAAAAAATTAAAAAAATAAATGAACATATTGTTAGGCTTCAACGACAGATTAATTCAGAAAATGAATTATACAGCAGGAATACCAGCGAGATTGTAGTTAGTATTTCAGCTGAGGCATCCGTTACAGCTTCGCTTGAAGTTAACTACATTGTTTCGAATGCAGGCTGGAATCCTGTGTATGATTTGAGAGCTATAAACACCAAAAGTCCGGTTTCATTAAGTTACAAGGCAAACGTATCTCAACGAACCGGAGAGGATTGGAACAATGTAAAGCTTAAGCTTTCTACGGCAAACCCCAGTCAAAGCGGTCTTAAGCCTGAGTTGTATCCCTGGTTTCTTGATTTCTACAATCCGGCCGCCTATAATGAATACCGAAAAAGAGATTTGGGAAGGAGCATTCCAGCCGCAGCAAAGTCAGAAGACGTTGCTATGGAAATGGAAGAAGCCCAATCACTTTCAGTTGCAGATTTTGTAAGCACCATTCAAACTTCACTGAATACTGAGTTTGATATTTCGTTGCCCTACTCAGTTGCTTCATCATCTAAGCCTACGATGGTAGATATCAGAAATTATGAAATGAAAGCTAACTACAATTACTCAGTAGTTCCCAAGCTTGACTTGAATGCCTTTCTGATCGCTAAGGCGACAGGCTGGGAAGAATTTAGCCTTTTGCCCGGAGAAGCCAATATATTTTTTGAAGGCACTTTTGTTGGAAAAACATTCATTGATCCAAATAATATAAAAGATACACTGGGTGTGTCGCTTGGCAGAGACAAAAGAATTGTGGTAAAGCGGGAAGAGCTGAAAGACCTGACCACGAAGCGAACTATCGGTGCGAACCTGCGTGAGGAGCATGTGTGGGAGATTTCCGTGCGAAACACAAAGAATGAATCCGTAGAAATAACCATTGAAGATCAGATGCCAATTTCGAAAAACAGCCAGATTGAAGTGAACCCGCTTGATACCGGTGGCTCACGATTTGACGCCAGAACCGGTAAGATGGTTTGGAGCCTGACCCTTCAGCCCAATGAAACCAAAAAAATGGGGTTCCGGTATGAGGTCAAATACCCTAAAGACAGGCAAGTTTCAGGATTTTAAATTTTGGTAATCTAACGACAACCCCAAAAGACGCGCTACCTTGCGTTCACTTTTGGGGATGTCTTTTCAGGATGTCAGCAAGAGCGCCTTCCTTCAGTGCATAGCTCGATACACGGATTTTGCTAAAGGAATATTTCTTTAGCACGTAGTCGATCAGGCAACAGGCTACTACGATCATATCTACACGCAATTCGATCATTCCTGGAATGGCCATTCGCTGTTTGCGATTCTTTTTCAATAAGTCGTTAAAGATTAATTCGAATCCCTCGAAGGACAAAGGTGTTTCAGGAGCAGCGGAGTCTTTCTCCATTCCCTTCTGCAGGCAGAAAATATCGCTCAACGTATCAAAGGTTCCCGATGAACCGACCAGCGTATCCGGGTGGTATTCCTTCAGGGCATTAAACAGCTCACCCAGTGCCTGGTCAAAATGTTGATACAGATCATTAATCTCATCCGGTGCAATGGGATCATGACGATTAAACTTTTCAAGCAGCCGTTGCGCTCCAATTTCAACACTTAGTTTCCATTTGATTTCTGATTCATTTCCAATAATAAATTCCACGCTGCCTCCTCCAATGTCCATTATCAAGGATTGCGTATTGCCCAGATTCAATGCAGACCTCACGCCCAGGTAAATAAGTCTGGCTTCTTCTTCGCCGGAGATTACACTTACTTTTACTCCTGTCTTCAGCCCGATTTGATTAACAACTTCCTCTTGATTATGGGCGTTGCGCAAAGCGCTGGTACCATAGGCAAAAATGGTCTTCACCTTGAACTGATCTATGGTGTTCTTGAATTCACCGATGGCATCCAGTGCGCGCTCAAGGGCCTCATTCGTTATTAACCCTCTGTTGATACCGCCCATTCCAATCTTTACTGCTTTTCTGTCCCTATGCACAATCCAATATCCTGATTTGTTTATATCGACTATCATCAGGTGGAACGTATTTGTTCCAAGGTCTACGATGGCAATTCGCTTCTCCATGTTTTTAAAGGCTGCCAAATATACAATTCATATGATACCTACTCATTTTTGTTCAGAATTTATCCTATTTAGAAGCGGCACTTTTGCGTTTTGCCTATATTTCGAGTGAAATCGGTTTTGATTTCTAAAGTATACGGATCAATGACAAAGAGAAAATTAAACTCAGCCATACTTCAGCAAAAATTTCAGGAGTTAAATCGCAAGAATGATGAATCATTATTGGGAGGGGGAGAGAAACGAATCGAACAACAACATGCAAAAAATAAACTCACCGCTCGCGAACGATTAGACCTTCTCTTAGATGAAGGTTCATTCCAGGAAATGGGCAAGTTTGTCATGCACAGATCCAAAGATTTTGGTTTGGATAAAGAATACTACCTGGGTGATGGCGTAGTGACTGGATATGGCAAGGTAAATGGACGGTTGGTTTATGTATTCTCTCAGGATTTTACCGTCTTTGGCGGATCCTTGTCTGAAACACATGCAGAGAAAATTGTAAAAGTGATGGAGCTGGCCATGCAAAATGGAGCGCCATTAATCGGATTGAATGATTCAGGTGGTGCGCGCATTCAGGAAGGTGTAGTTTCCCTGGGTGGCTATGCGGATATTTTTTATCGAAATGTAATGGCTTCCGGTGTGATTCCTCAGATTTCTGCCATTATGGGACCCTGTGCGGGGGGTGCGGTTTATTCACCGGCTATGACGGACTTTATTTTCATGGTAGAAAATACTTCCTTCATGTTTGTTACCGGTCCCAACGTAGTGAAAACAGTAACGCATGAAAATGTGACTGCGGAAGAATTAGGGGGAGCAACCACCCACAGCACAAAAAGCGGGGTCACACATTTTGCATCAGCCAATGAACTGGAGTGTATTAATCACATCAAGCGATTGCTAAGTTATGTTCCGCAAAACTGTGAAGAGGAAGCGCCGGGGTTAGAATATTCTGCAGCCGATGAATCAAGAGACGTATTAAATCACATCATTCCTGAAAACCCTAATCAACCCTACGATATGAGGGAGGTGATCAGTGGAATTATTGATCATGATTCTTTTTTTGAGGTGCACAAAAATTTTGCAGAAAATATCGTTGTGGGTTTTGCCCGGTTGGCCGGAAGAAGTATCGGTATCGTTGGGAACCAGCCCGCATCCATGGCCGGTGTTTTAGATATTGATTCCAGCGTAAAGGGTGCCAGGTTCGTTCGCTTTTGTGATTGTTTTAATATTCCGTTATTGGTGCTTGAAGATGTGCCTGGATTTTTGCCGGGTACAGATCAGGAGTGGAATGCTATCATTACCAATGGAGCGAAATTATTGTATGCTTTTTCTGAGGCTACGGTACCTCGCGTAACGGTGATTACCCGCAAAGCCTATGGAGGAGCCTATGACGTTATGAACTCAAAACACATTGGCGCAGATTTAAATTATGCGTGGCCTACGGCCGAAATTGCCGTGATGGGAGCAAAGGGTGCGTCAGAAATTATTTTTAAAAGGGAAATTTCAGAAGCTAAAGATCCTGAAACAAAACTCGCTGAAAAGGTAGATGAATATACACGCAAGTTTGCCAATCCATACCGAGCGGCACACAGGGGATATATCGATGAAGTAATATTCCCTGATCAAACGAGAGAAAAACTCATCAGCGCTTTTCAGATGTTGGAAAACAAAGTAGCGAAATTACCGAAGAAGAAACACGGAAATATTCCGTTGTAGGTTCTAGCTTAATAGCTCTTTAACATTACGCTCAAGGTCAGGCAGATCTTTGATGATAATTTTCCAAACCAGATTATCATCTACAGCATCGTAAGCATGTATTACACGATTTCTAAAAGCGATAATTTCTCGTGCTTTAGCCAATGGGAAATCTTTATTTTCTTTCAATATCCTGTTAACAGCCTCACCAATTATTCCCATCTCTCTTTCAACAGCGCGTTTAGTTGTTAAGTTGTCGGTATATAAACTAAAGGTCCTCTTATTTGCCAAATGTATATCGATGTAATGTATTGAATTTAGAATATCGGATAGGTATTTTTTGATACTCTCATTCATACAATAGTATCTTCGATTTGTTTACATTTTCCAAAAAATATGGATTTCGAAGTGTTGGCTCAGTAATCAGATCAACTTTTCTTTCAAGAAGTGCCTCTAATTTATCAGCAAGGTCAAAATACAATTCACCGTACTCAATTGGATCAAGCGATTTATCAAATGAAATGATTAAATCAATGTCACTTAGGTCGTTAAAAGGTCCGGTAACAACAGAACCGAATGCATAGGCTTTTTTGACCTTATGGCTTTTGAATAAGTCCATTACCTTAGGTAGATGATCCTTAAGCACTTTATTCATTCAGTGAAATTAGGAAATTAATCAGCAATCTATGCACGTATTGTCTTCAAAAATATAAATTTGATAGTTAATTAACTGAAAGCAGTATGGACAAAAAGAGTAATAAGTTTTTATATGATTATCTAAACAATGCATCCCCAACAGGATTTGAACATACCGGACAGCAAATCTGGCTGGATTACATTAAACCCTATACCGATGAGTATATGGTGGATGTTTATGGTACAGCTGTGGGTGTGATCAACCCAAAAGGGAAATACAAAGTAGTCATTGAAGCACATGCGGATGAAATATCCTGGTTTGTAAATTACATTACGGATGAGGGTTATATATACGTTCGCAGGAATGGCGGATCCGATCACCAGATCGCACCATCGATGCGAGTAAATATTCATACAGAAAAAGGAATTGTGAAGGGTGTGTTTGGCTGGCCGGCTATCCATGTACGCGACAATGCAAAAGAAGAAGCTCCAACGTTGAAAAATATATTCATTGACATAGGCGCTGAGTCTAAGAAAGAAGTTGAAGCCTTGGGTGTACACGTGGGTTGTGTAATCACTTTTGAGGATGAGTTGATGGAGATGAACAAAAACTACCTGGTAGGACGCGCACTCGACAACCGTATGGGCGGATTTATGATCGCCGAAGTAACCAGGCATCTGAGTGAGAATAAAAAGAAGCTGCCGTTTTGTATCTATGTGGTGAACTCCGTGCAGGAAGAAATTGGGTTGCGTGGTGCTGAAATGATTTCAAGAAGATTAAAGCCTGACCTTGCTATTTGTACCGATGTCACGCATGACACCTGCTCTCCTATGTACAACAAAAAAGAAAGTGGTCATCAAAAGTGTGGTAGCGGCCCGGTATTGTGTTATGGCCCTGCGGTGCAAAATAATGTTTTGAAGATGATTATAAAGACAGCAGAAAAGAAAAAAATTCCCTTTCAACGCCAGGCTGTTTCCAGATCTACCGGTACCGATACTGATTCCTTTGCTTATTCGGCAGAAGGAGTTGCATCGGCTTTGATTTCGCTGCCTTTGAAATATATGCACACTACGGTGGAGACCGTTCACAAAGATGATGTTGAAAACGTAATCAAATTGATCTATGAAGTATTGCTGAATTTGAAACCGGGTGAAGATTATCGGTATATAAAATAAGTTGTTTAATTTATTTGAGTCTCAGGATCCAATTTGATGCGGGGATACCTGAGACTTTTTGATTTTCGGATTATGCCTCAACAAAGAGTGATCGTTGATCAAATGGGTAGCGAGGTGAAAATAGGCTACTCGCCAATGCGGATTATCTCTTTGGTGCCCTCGCAAACTGAATTATTGTTTGAGTTGGGATTGGAAAAGGAAGTAGTAGGTATTACCCGATTTTGTGAATTGCCGGAAGTGTGGCACAAAACTAAAACTAAGGTTGGAGGCACTAAAAATCTGGCTATAGAAGTTGTCCATACCTTGAAACCGGACTTAATCATTGGCAATAAAGAAGAAAATGACAAAGAAGATATTGAGCTATTGAAAAAAAATTACCCGGTATGGATGAGTGATGTTGTCACTGTAGAGGATGCCCTAAAAATGATTGTATCGATTGGAGATATTTGTAATTGCAAGGAACGGAGTGAGGCCATTGCAGATAGTATCAAAGCCGGGTTCAAAGAAATAGATAAAAAAGAAGGTAGAGTTTTGTACTTGATCTGGCGCAAGCCCTGGATGGGAGTTGCCTCAAGAACGTTCATAGATTCCAGGCTATCGATGATCGGGTTATCCAATGTGCTATCTGAAAATGAAAGGTATCCCGAGCTTACTGCGAAACAGCTTAAAAGTTTGAATACGGACTATGTTTTTTTATCCTCCGAGCCATATCCATTTAAAGAAAGACACTTAAAGGAATTGAATGCTATTATTCCAAAAGCAAAAATCTTGTTTGTTGATGGTCGTTATTTCAGTTGGTATGGAAGCAGACTGAGGGAAGCACCAAAATATTTTAATTCTTTGAAATACTAAATCCAACGCTTTCTAAATCATCCCAAAATTCCGGATAGGACTTTTCCACTACCTCCGGGGCTTCAATTTCGAGATCCATTTGCGTTGCCCAAGGAGCAAATCCCATAGCCATTCGATGATCGTGGTAAGTATTAATCAATATCTTGCCGTTTGGTAAACGCCCGGGACTAAGTTCAAAAATTCCGGTGGAAGTTTCCCTTAGGTGTGCACCTACTTTGGCCAGTTCATTTTGAAGTGCCACGATACGATCTGTTTCCTTTATAAAAAGACTTTCTAATCCCGTAAATCTTCCGGTCACCCCTTTTAACGCGCAAACCGGCAGGACTGTCTGTGCCAGATCAGGGCAATCCGCAAAGTCGCATTGGAGCTGTGTATCTATTTTTTCCGTCTTGGTAAGGACAACATTGGGGTTTTCAAACGTTGTCTTCACGCCAAGCTTTTCCATGATTTCAACAATAACCCTGTCACCTTGTATTGAGTTAGTGGAAACATCGGTTAGGGTCAGTTCAGCTTTATCGGCCAGGGCTACCAGGGCAAACCAGTAGCTTAGGGCAGACCAGTCCGGTTCTATTTTTATGGTAGTTTGTTGGTATAGGCCGTTGGGAATTTTGATCTGGTTAGGTTCATCAATGCAATGCACACCAAATTGTTCCATCAAGGCCCTGGTCATTGCTATATAGGGTTTGCTGCCGATTTTACCTTCCAGGTGAATGGTAAGACCGTTTGGCAACAAAGGGGCAACCATCATCATGGCAGAGATGTATTGGCTGCTTACATGGCCAGGCAGGGTGATTTCTTTTGCATTTTGTCCCCCAAATGACTTGATTTCGAGGGGAGGAAATCCTTCTCTTTCGAGATAGTCGATTTGGGCGCCCACTTGCCTTAGGGCATCTACCAGCAAACCTATCGGCCTTTCTTTCATACGAGGCGTGCCCGTCAGTATTTTATGCTGGTTTGTGACCGCCAGGTACGCTGTGAGGAACCGCATTGTTGTGCCTGCATCCATGGCATCCAATGTCAATTCTGCACTATTCAAGAGGTTTTTCATGAGTTGGGTATCCCGGGCAGTAGCCAGGTTGGTGATTACCGATTGCCCGCCTGTGAGCGAATTGAGAAGTAAAGCCCTATTGGTGATACTCTTTGAGGAGGGTAGTCTGTTGATAATACCGGTTACCTCAGGGTTTTTGGATATGGATAGGGAGGAGTTCATCAGGTTTCCAAGTTAATTCAAAATAGTTGGAAGAGGATTTAATAAATAAATGTTTCATCACCTTTTTAAGTAATGATGAAATGAGCATAAACCAGACTATACCCAGCGGGATGATAATTGCAGTCCCTGTTTTGATGGGAGGATTCCAATATGCGAATTCCATCTGACCTAAAATAAAAAAATTATTAACAGATGAAACATTTTAAATTCATTTTCAGTTTATTACCATATGGGTGCGACTAAAAAATTTGCAATTGGATTGGGCCTGGCAGGAGGGGCACTTCTTGCTGTGTGGTTGCTTTCGGGTTCCCGGGGCCGGAAAGCAAAAAACTACCTGGTAAAGAAAGCCGAAGACCTTAGAAAAACTTTAACGAAGGACAAAAATTCAAACGATGGCACTGACGTTCACTACATTTAGTGTGAATGGTAGTAATCTAATGAATTACGTATTTCATCCTCGCTGACCTCCACATCCCACACGGTATGACCTATTTTTTGCAATAGGGCCATTAGAATCTTATTGTTCCTATTTTTCTTGTCCTGTGCTACCAGCTCAATGATTTCGTCAGTTTTGAGAGGATCTTTCTTTTTGCCAAAGACATCCAAAAGATAATTTGTAATGGATTCTAGACTTTTTTCGTCCAGCATCCGTTTCTGAAAGGCTATATGAGATTCCGCGATCATACCTATAGCGATAGCCTCTCCATGGAATAGGGGATTCAAGGTTTTTAGGCAACAACTTTCAACTGCATGACCTATGGTGTGTCCAAAATTCAAAATCTTGCGAACACCTCCTTCATGAGGATCTGTCTCCGCTATCCCCGACTTCAGTTGAAAGGAGAATTCAATTAAATCATCCCAGTTTTGTCCTTCAAGTCCATTGGCGCTTACTTCCACCCATTTAGATTCATTGGAAATGAGGCAGTGCTTTAAAACTTCCGCAAAGCCTGACCGCAGCTCCCGATGTGGCAAGGTGGATATAAATCCGGAAGAAATGATTGTCGCTATGGGTTCCTGAAACAAGCCTATGTGGTTTTTAAGACCCATGAAATCTATTCCTAATTTTCCCCCTACGCTGGCGTCAACCTGTGCAAGCAACGTAGTAGGGATCAGAATAAAATCTATACCCCGCTTATACGTGGCGGCACAAAATCCACCCATATCACCCAGTACACCTCCACCTAACACCACCAGCAGGGCATGCCGATCAAATCCAAGGTTGGTCAATTGCCCCCAAATTACCTGACAGGTTTCAAGGGTTTTGAATTTCTCTCCGGCTTCTACCCTGATTAGTTCATGATGTGGCAAACTTTTTTTGATAAGCGGGTAGCAGAGGTTTTCCGTATTAACGTCAACGAGCAGCCCGATTTGACTATAGGTTTTCTGGCTTAAAACATCGTTAAGTACCTGATCAATTTCTTTTTTTATAATTACACTTTGCACGGTTACGCCTTCTTTTCGGTTTTCTTGTTCAGTGCCTCTGTTTGAATGCGGATGGATTCATCATGGATAGTGCGGTAGATGGCTCGTACGTATTCTTCAGAAAGTCCTTTTACTTTGCCCCACAAAGATCGGGTATTTTGTATTTCATTCCAGCGGTCCAACTGGAAAACGGTAACATTATTCTCTTTTTTATAGTCACCGATTTTTTCAATCATTTGTTTGCGGATAGCAAGTATCTCTATTAATTCTTCATCGATGTGGTCGATTTTTTCTCTCAATTCTTCAAGCTGGCTTATAAAAAGTACGTTATCTGAATGCTTGATCGCAAATCGAAGCTGTTGGATAATTTCCGTAAACGAATGAAGCGAGACTTGTTGATCTGCGTCACTTAAAGCGTTTGAAGGATCAGGATGTGTTTCGATCATCAGACCATCGTAACCCAGGTCTAATGCTTTCTGCGAAACCTCTAAAATCATACTTCTGTCTCCGGCAATGTGGCTTGGATCGCATACCAACGGAAGTTTTGGGAAATTTGACTTTAGCTCGATGGCTATTTGCCAGGTTGGGCTATTTCTAAATCTGGATTTTTGATAGTTCGAAAAACCACGGTGTACAGCGGCAATTTTTTTTATTCCCGCGTTGTAAATCCTTTCAATAGCCCCCTGCCAAAGTGCGAGATCGGGATTGATGGGATTTTTTATAAGAATGGGTATATCAATTCCTTTCAGGGCATTAGCTATTTCCTGTACAAGGAATGGATTCACCGTAGTTCTGGCACCGAGCCATAAAACATCTATCCCATATTCCAAAGCAGCCTCCACATGTTGAGATGAGGCCACTTCGGTAGCCATTTTAATGGGTACTTGTCGCTTTACTTCCATAGCCCATCTTAGCGCATCCACACCCATACCCTCGAAGGCGTTGGGCCGCGTCCTGGGTTTCCAAACCCCCGCGCGCATAAAGTCAATACCAAGACCCTGCAAGTGCTTGGCTACCGTGATCAGTTGTTCCGGACTTTCCGCGCTGCATGGGCCGCCAATTAAAAGAGCCTGATTTTTTGAATTACTCCAACTTCTCCAATCTTCAAAATCCATATTGATAATTATTATTTCTTGCCCTTACTAACAATTAATAAGTCTGAATGGAGGCTTAGTTGGTGGTAAAAATTTTATACCAAGTCTTAAATTAAAGAAACTAACACAGGATGGGGAGTTTGATTATCAATATTTTGATAAAGTGCCAGCTTATTTAGGGGCATTCAAGCATACAAATGACTTTTCTAATCTATAATATCGTCAAAAGAATTCCCTTCCCTGCTATATTTAGGCCGTAATTACAAAATATGGAAGTTGAGCCCAATGTTCACTTTGAGGATACCGAGATTGCATTCTCCTATAAAAGCGATGCTGATTTAAGTATAGCTAATTTTATCTTTACCCTTGTCAATCACCCTGTCATTTCTTCGGTTGCAATTGGGGCCGTCAAGATTGGTTTGTTTCTGCGCCTACCTATAAAGGGCATTATCCGAAGAACTGTTTTTAGTCATTTCTGTGGGGGGGAGACGATTGATGAATGCAAAGATATTGTTGAGAAGCTCGGCCAGTATAACGTTGGCGCAATTCTGGATTATTCCGTTGAAGGCGAAAAGACGGAGGAAGGATTTGATAAGACTGCTCATGAAATTCTTCAAACTTTTGAAGCGTCCAAGGCTAACAATTCCCTGCCCTTTTGTGTGTTCAAAATAACAGGCCTGGGTGATTCCAGACTGCTTGAAAAAGTCCAATCTAAAATTGAACTCACAAAGGAGGAGAAAATCGCATTTGAAAAAGTGCGCCAACGAGTTGACTCTATTTGTGCGAAAGCATTTGAATACAACGAGCAGGTTTTGATTGATGCAGAAGAGACATGGATACAACAGCCTATTGATCAGCTCACCTATGAAATGATGCAGAAATACAATCGGCAGTCGGCGGTTGTATTTAATACCTACCAAATGTACCGCAAGGATATGCTTACCAACTTGCGCAATGCTTTTCATGAAGCTACTATGCATAACTATTTCCTGGGTGTAAAAATGGTAAGAGGCGCCTACATGGAGAAGGAAAGGGAGAGAGCGGAGAAAATGAATTACGCTGACCCTATTCAATCTTCCAAACAGGATACGGATGAGGCTTTTAACAAGGGGTTAACCTTTTGTATAGATAATAAACAGCGCATTTCATTAATGTGCGGGTCGCACAATGAATACAGTAATCGCTTCCTGACTGTACTTATGGAGAAACACAGCATGAAGAATAATGACGGAAGGGTTTGGTTTGCCCAACTGTATGGCATGAGCGATCCGATATCATTTAATCTGGCAAAGGGAGGTTATAATGTTGCCAAATATGTACCGTATGGGCCGGTTGAAGCAGTTATCCCGTACCTTATGCGGAGGGCCGAAGAGAATACTTCGGTAGCTGGGCAAAGCAGTCGCGAACTGATGTTGATCCGAAAGGAACTGAAGCGGAGAAAACAGTCTAGGGCGTAAGGGGTGGAATCATTAATTTTGCCCCTTATTTCTTAATACCTTATTTAAAATGCATTTAAGCGAACAGGAAATTATCAGAAGGCAGGCCCTGGAGGAACTTCTTCAGTTGGGTATCAACCCGTACCCGGCCGCGTTGTTTGAAGTGAATGCATCGGCTTCAGAAATTCTTAAGAACTATCCCAAACAAAAGATAGAATACAAAAATGTTTCGCTGGCGGGCCGCATCATGTCGCGGAGGATTATGGGAAATGCATCGTTTGCCGAGTTGCAGGATGCTACAGGTCGGATTCAAATCTACATAAGGCGGGATGACATTAGCCCGGGTGAAGACAAGACATTTTACAATACAGTTTTTAAAAAACTTTTAGATATCGGAGATATCATCGGGGTGGAGGGTTTTGTTTTCACCACCAAGACGGGGGAAATATCCATTCATGTTACAAATCTGAAACTCCTGTCAAAGTCTCTCCGTCCTTTGCCTATTGTGAAGGAGACTGAAGACGAGAGCGGAAATGTGGTTCAGCATGATGCGTTTACTGATCCCGAACAGCGATACCGGATGCGCTATGTGGATCTTGTGGTCAATCCTCATGTGCGGGATACGTTTGTTAAGCGTACACAAATGGTTAACTCAATGCGAACGTATCTCAATGGCAAAGGATACCTGGAGGTTGAAACGCCCATATTGCAACCACTCTATGGAGGTGCTGCAGCGCGTCCGTTTAAAACACATCACAATACGTTGGATATGACATTGTATCTGCGTATTGCCAATGAATTGTATCTCAAGCGATTGATTGTTGGCGGATTCGGTGGCGTCTACGAATTCAGTAAGGATTTTCGTAATGAAGGGATGTCCCGTTTCCACAACCCGGAATTTACTCAGGTTGAATTATACGTAGCCTACAAAGACTACAACTGGATGATGGACCTGGTGGAGGAAATGATTGAAAAGGCAGCGCTTGATATGCACGGCACCACAGAGGTGAAGGTAGGAGATAAAATCATTGATTTTAAGAGGCCTTGGAAACGCTTCACCATGTACGAGGCCATTGAGCATTTTACGGGAGTAGATATTTCCGAAATGGATGAAGCCGGTTTGCGCGAGACGTGTAAAAAGCTGCACGTGAAAGTGGAAGCAAGTATGGCAAAAGGTAAATTGATTGATGAAATATTTGGTGAGAAATGTGAGTCGCGTCTGATTCAGCCAACCTACATAACCGATTATCCCATCGAGATGTCACCGCTGGCGAAGAAACATAGATCCAAGCCTGGTCTGGTGGAACGATTCGAAGCTATTTGCAACGGAAAGGAGATTTGTAATGCTTTTTCTGAGTTGAATGATCCCCTCGATCAGCGCGCACGGTTCGAAGAACAATTGGAGTTGGGCAAACGTGGCGATGAAGAAGCGATGACCCTGGATGAGGATTACCTCAGGTCATTGGAATATGGTATGCCCCCAACAGCTGGACTTGGCATTGGCATTGACAGGCTCGCTATGATTATGACTAACTCATCCTCTATTCAGGATGTAATTTTCTTCCCGCAAATGAAACCTGAAAAACAGGCCGTAAACCCTGAAATCGAACTGGGCGGACTGGGAATCCGTAAGGATTTGATTCCGGTGTTTCAGAAACTTGGACTGTATTCAAAAAGCCAGCTTAAAGAGGTTAAGGCAAGTAAGCTTTTTAATGATGTGTGTGGTGCGCGAAAGAAAATGAAGCTGGAGGATGTAAAAAACCCTACACTGGAGGAGGTGGAGGGCTGGCTTTCTAAGCTTTGATCACCGCGAATCAAAGAAATTGCGAGTTCTGTCCAGTTTTAAATCCCTTAGCATCCCCGACTTTACCCCAATGGAAAAATTGTAGGATTGAAATGTTCCGAAAGGTGTCCACCCGAGGCTAACCTGCCAGCAATGCAAGTCGCGGTTGATGGTAAAGAAGGTTTGTGTTATCTCTTTGCTTTCAAAATCATAACCTGTGTTAAAAGTTATTTTCCAGTTTTCAGTGAGTGAAAGATCGCCATTCATGCGAAGTGCCTGCGTCACTACTGGCTCCTGCCGTCCCTGCCTGGCGTAGCTCACGTTGTAGTTAAGCCTGAAATTCCAGGGAATGTTGAAGTCGAGATAGGCGTCGGGATTTTGTAGAAAAAATTCTTTATCCGTTTCACTTAGGTTTGATTCTCCAATCTTCTTCCTTGTTTCTGCATCTTTTTCCTTGCCTTTTGGCGATAAGTTGGTACTGAATGCAAGGTTTAGGCTGGTAATCTGACCTAGCGCAAAGCCATCTTGCCAGACAAACCGACTTATTTTAGTTTCATAAATGCGACCGAGATCATCTTCATCAGTGCCAATCCTATCTATGTGATACGTATAAGGGTCGAGAATACCGCCAATGTTAATATTTATCTTGTCTTCAAGAATGTTGGTGTTAGCACTAAACGAGAAAGGAGAAAGTTTGAATGAGTCGGCTGCAAAATTATAACTGGATGAAATGGACAGGTTATTCAGAATAGAAATTTTGCGAGCGACCGAGTCATCTTCATTTTTTACTTTCATTTCAAAATTATTTCCCAAACTGAACGACATCGAGCTTTGTTCGCCCTGACCCGATGAACCGAAAATAAATTGTTGCCCTTCAAATCTGGATTTTTGGATGACAGCTCCAGTACTTGATTCGAACGTCTGAAAATATCCAAATTTGGGATCAGCAAAATTTGGTTGATAGCTATAGGTAACTGACGGGTTGATCACATGTCGGATTGCTTTCAGTTTTCGGGCTGGATTTTTGGTGATATACATACCATACAGTCGTGTGTTTAAACTGATGCCTCCTGAATAATTTGTTATTCTATTGAAACCATCAATGGTATTCACTACAATTGCGTTTGTGCCAAGCGAGTCCAACCCCCATTCCAATTTTTCAAAATACCATATTTCATTGAAGTTAACGCTTGGACTAAGCGTGAAGTGCTTGAGTGCCTTTACTGAAGTAGTCAGTGGGATAGCATGCCGAACTCCCTTTCGTGAATTGTTAAAAAACAACGCGAGGTTATTCACAGTGAATGGCACAATGCTGTCATTTACATCTCCGATTTTTCCAAGACTATTGGTGACCTGATTGGACCCGTTGGCCGTATATTTTACAACCAGATTTTTAAGAAACTCTGCCTGCGATTGCTTGAATGGATACACGTTGTTCATGTTAAAACTTAAGTCGGGCAATGGTAGATCAATTCTTTTAGTTACAAGATCCTGATTGACTCTCATGTTCACGCCTAATGAAAACGGAGTTCCTGGAAAAGTTTTTGAATAGGAAACATTGGAACTTAATTTTCTTGAAGTGTTATCTATCCGGGTCGATCTTGGATTATTGTTTAGTCCCAAAAAATTATTGTTAGTGAAATTGGATGTTACTGCGTTGACGGAAGCTGAGAATCTTCCCGTTCCGCGTGTTTGAGGCGAATGACTCCAGGCTATTCTGAAGTCTGTTGTTTTTGAATCATCTTCAATATTATCAGTAAGTCGGTTATTGGTGATACTTAGGTTGAAATTACCATCGTATGCGTAGCGTTTTCTGTAAATTGAATTCAGGTAAACAGCTGATGAGCCTTTACTATAAAGATCACCGGTCAGTTCCATTTTGATATAATCATTGAGGTCAAAATAATATCCGCCATTTCTAATGAAGAAACCTCTTCTCCTTTCTTCCCCATAGGATGGCACAATGATGCCTGATGCGCTTTTCTTTTGTGAAGGAAACATGCCGAAGGCAAATCCAAAAGGAGTAGGCACATCATTAAGCTCCATGTAGAAGGGTCCGGTTACAATTTTGTCGCCGGGAATGGCTTTGGCTTTGCCAGATATAATCCTGAAGTGTGGGTGCGCAAGATTACAGGTGGTATATGCATTGCCAATGGTGAACAGTTCATTCTTATCATTCTTAAATACCACCTCACCATGCATAAAGCCATCACCCTGTTGCGTTACCACTTCCGATATTTTGGCCTTCTTGGTTTTAAAGTTGTAGACCATGTCGCGTGTTTCATAGACCTCCGATCCGTTTTTAAAAAGGGGAAAACCGATTCGCTGTCCCAGGGAATCAAAACTGCCCTTGGCTGTAATGGTTGACTTTTCATAGTCAATAATGATTTCATCAGCCTCAAGCTCAATTTCTCCGTACGTAATCTTGGCATTTCCGTACAACTTGATGATTTTGGTTGCCAGGCTGGAGTTGATGGAATCAGTCGCTGAATAAAATATAGTAGTTTCTATATCACTTTTAGGGGCATTTATGCTTACGGAATCGATTTTGACATTTAAGGTATCGTTTTTGTTTACTAACGTATCGATCCTATTAAGAACCGAGTCGGGAAGTACCGGAATAGAATCGGTATGCAGTGGCAAGGGGGTTCTTGGGACTAGAATGGGATTCTCCACCTGACCAAAAGCGGAGGCGGAAGAGAGTACGATAGAAAGTATAAAAAAGATGAAAAAAAACAGTTTCCCCACGCCTTCTGGTTTGATTTCCAGGTGTTTAGCTTTTAGTGAAAAATTCACAACTTTGCGTAAAGTTATTGCAAATAGTCCAGACATTGTTAAGCCCGTGAATAATATCAAATTCAAAGCCTTACTCATAGCAATAACCTTGCTAATCTCCTCGGCTACTCCTGATAAGACCGACTTCAAAGTCGAAACGCTAGTAATTGATGCCGGGCATGGCGGACATGATCCAGGGACACACGGAGTACTGGTTAAGGAAAAGGATATTGTTCTTAAAATAGCGCTAAAAGTCGGTAAGTATATTTCAGCCAACGTTCCCGGTGTAAAAGTGATTTATACCCGAACCGATGACCGATACATTGCGCATGACGAACGGGCCATGATCGCCAACCGGAATAAAGCCGATCTGTTTATTTCCATACATGCCAATGCGCTCAGCCGCCCGGAAGTTTATGGAACAGAAACTTACGTAATGGGCCCGCATAAAACGGACGGCAATCTGGAAGTAGCAAAACGGGAAAATTCAGTTATACTTCTCGACGAAAACTATGAGGAGCGATATGAGGGATTTGACCCGGATAGCCCTGAATCGTATATCCTTTTTTCACTTGCACAAAGCGCTTACCTTGGAAGCAGCCTGAAGTTTGCAGAACTTGTAGAAAGTCAATTTAAACAACGGGTAGGCAGGAGAAGCCTGGGTGTGAAACAGGCTGGGTTTTGGGTGCTGTGGAGAACGGCTATGCCAAGTGCATTAATTGAAGTAGGTTACCTGACCAATCAAAAAGAAGAAAAGTTTCTAAGCACAGAAAATGGCCAGGATTTAATCGCCTCAGGAATATATCGTGCCTTTAAAGAGTACAAAAATCAAATTGAATCCGTAAACTAGCAGTTGTGAATAAAGAAGTAAAAGTTGGGTTGTTTATGACCATTGCGCTGGTCTTGTTGTATTTCGGGTTTAATTATCTGAAGGGAATAGATTTCCTATCTTCCTCCAACAAGTATTATGCAGTATATGATAATGTGGATCAACTTGCTGTCTCCAATCCGGTACTTGTCAATGGATATGCAGTAGGCAGGGTAAGTTATATCCGAATCCTGCAGAATAAAGAGAATAAAGTACTGGTTGAGTTGGACATCGACTCCGACATCATATTGGGAGATTCCGCTACAGCTATTTTAAACAGTGATTTTTTGGGTAGCAAATCCATTCTGTTGAATATTGGCGATAAGTCTAAGCCGCATCAACCCGGAGATACCATCCTGGCAGAAGCAGCGCGCGGAATTTTTGATGTATTCACAGAAACGGCTGAGCCTGTCGCAAACAATGTTCAGACAACATTGGGTAAATTGAATAAAGTACTGGATAATCTTGCTGGTAATTCCGCTCGCCTGGATACGCTCTTTATGAAGTTAAAATATACACCCGGACTGGTGAATAGAACGTTGGTAACGACCGATGAAAAAATGAATGAACTTGCTGCCAGTTTCAAACAAACTTCGGATAACCTTTCCGTTTCATTACGTGAGCTTCGACCGGTCATTGTCAACTTCAAAACCTTTTCCGATTCATTAAAACGAATGGAATTGAACCAGACAATGGCCAAAACGCAACAAACACTTACCAACTTGAATAATACATTGTCAAAATTCAACAGTGGCGACAATACCGTCAGTAAGTTGATGACGGAAGATTCTTTGTATGTGAATTTAAACAAGTTGTTGTTGAACCTCGATTCCCTGGCCAATCATTTTAACAGCAATCCAAAACATTTTCTTGCTCCTTTAGGAAAAAGCCAGAAAAGGATAGAGCGTGATCGCAAAAAGGCAGAAGAAAAAGAATAGGCAATTCACTTAATTCGTTAATAGCACCTCATGGATTTGGAATTTAATAAGAATGAGGATCAGTTTAAGCAGCTCTGTTCTCAATTAAGCCATAAAGCAAAAATCACAAAACTTGGGGGAGGAGAGAAAAAGATTGCGGATCAGCATAGCAAAGGTAAACTGACGGCCAGAGAGCGAATCGCTTATCTTACGGATGATAATTCAACTTTTCTTGAGATTGGGCTTTTTGCCGGTGATGGTATGTACGAAGAGTTGGGGGGTTGTCCCTCAGCCGGGGTGGTTGCGGGTATCGGTTACGTAAGCGGAAGGCAGTGTGTCATTGTGGCCAATGATGCCACCGTGAAAGCGGGGGCATGGTTCCCAATCACAGCGAAGAAAAATCTTAGAGCGCAGGAGGTAGCTATGGAAAACAGATTGCCGGTA
>CAYTBO010000048.1:0-23265 GCA_964436055.1 uncultured Ohtaekwangia sp. | reverse complement strand
TCCCTTTGTTATAAAGACTGGCTTCCAACTTACTGATCTGGCTTTGATGAAGAAAAAGTAATTCAAACAATATAAATTATGCCCATTTTAATACAAACCTTACCAATATGAGAAGAATATTTTTAGTCTTCTTTACTGTGGTGCCATCGTTGAGTTGGAGCCAAAACACTTTTCCTACAAGTGGCAATGTGGGCATTGGGACAAGCAGCCCGTCCAATAGCCTTCAGTTGCTAAATAGCGGATACCTGGGAGCGTCAAGCCATATTCCACTTATTAACCTTTCCGCTAACGTTGACCAGTCGAATGTCGGCGGAAAACATGGAATCAGGTTTTCTGCCAAGGATGGTAGTGGAGGATTCAATCAGAAATTCACGGAAATCATGAATGTCAGTGAAGATCAATGGAGCAATAGAAATGGATTGGCATTTCATACCGGTGGTTTTGAGCGTCTAAGAGTTAATCATTACGGCAGTGTCGGGATTGGCACCTCATCTCCTGGTAATCGTCTGGAGATATTTGGCAGCTCCTTTAATAGGGTAAGTGCTATCGTAAATGCTGATGTGCAAAACGGCTTTCAGATCAAACGAGTTGGTACCAACGCAACGGACTGGGAAATATATAACCCTTCGGGTAGTACCGAGCTAAGATTATATAATAGCAATTATGGAGATGTTTTGAATCTGAGGAGCGATGGAGGGGTAATTTCGAAGAATTCGTTAGGGATTGGTCCGGTGCCCTCCTTCGCAGCGCGCTTAAATATTGCTGATGGAAATGGTGGTGAGCAAATACGAATTAGCCGCGGGACTGGTATGGTCAGGTTCGCTCAGGATATCAATAAAGATAACCTCTATTTGTTCAATGGAAATGGAAGCCAGATCTATATGTTCTGGAAAGAAAATGGAAATGTGGGTATTGGTTCATCCAATCCTGACTCCAAACTCTCCGTCAATGGCACTATCCACACCAAAGAAGTAAAAGTAGACCTCACCGGCTGGCCTGATTATGTGTTTGATGAGGATTATCAACTCAAACCCTTGTCTGAACTGAAGGACTATATTAATGCAAACAAACATCTGCCTGGCGTCTCCACAGCCAAAGAGGTGGAACTGCACGGTGTGATGCTGGGAGAGATGAGCAAGATGCTGTTATAGAAAATTGAGGAGATCACCCTTCACCTTATACAGCTAAAAGAAGAAAATGAAAATCTGAAATCGAGGGTGGAGAAAATTGAAAACAACTTCAATTAATTTATTATTGGTTATGAAAAAACTCATCATATTATTTGCTGCCATTGTCCCCTTGTCCTCCCTTGCTCAGAATACATTTCCATCAAGCGGGAATGTTGGGATCGGCACGACAAGCCCGATTTTAAAATTTCAAGTGGACATCGCGGGCATAACCAGCAATTACAGTGGTGTAAGTGGATCAGATATCAACCTGTTCCTTAAGAATACTAACTCCACCAATGAAAATATGAATATCATAAGTTTTGGAGATGCGGGCAATTATGGCGTAGCGCATATCGGCTCAATAAATAATCACAGTAATCATTCAGGGAAACTCTTTTTCGCTACTAAACCATCTGGTGGTCCCTTAACCCAGCGAATGATAATTACAGAAAGTGGATATGTTGGTATTGGTACAATTAATCCAACTCTTGGCAGATTGCAGATCAATCAATCTATTGACAATTCCGACAATGGTGTTTCGGTGTTAAATTCAACCGGTGTAAGGGCAGTGAGACTTTGGACTGATGCTAACAATTCATATTTATATTCTGGTGTTACAGGTCAGGCTTCATTGATTTTAAATAATACAGGCAATGTTGGCATTGGCACTACCACACCCCAAAACAAATTGGACGTCAACGGCACAGTGCATGCCAGGGAAGTAAAAGTAGACCTCAACAACTGGCCTGATTATGTGTTTGAAAAATCTTATAAATTAACTCCATTGACTGAACTTAAATCCTACCTACAAACTTATAAACACCTTCCCGAAATACCTTCTGCCAGTGAAGTGGAGCAACACGGCTTGAAGTTAGGTGAAATGAATGCCCTCCTGGTGAAAAAAGTTGAAGAACTGACCCTGTACCTGATTCAACAACAGGAAGAAATCAATGCTTTGAAGGAGGAAATGAAATCACTAAGGAAAGAAGAATAGTTTATTATCATACTTGCTTTTACCCAGGTTAGCCTCGCCCGGGCCATCGCACAAGCTTGCGCCAGTTGGGGCTTACCCAGAAAGTGAATAGGTTCCATCCATTGGGATAAAAGAGATAAAATGAAAACTAAAAAGAGCTATGAAATCGTTAACTTTGGAGGAGTTAAAAAAATAAAGGACCATGAACATAGAAACCAGAAAATTAAACTTTATACAAGAGATACTGGCGGTGAGTAATGAAGAAATCATGGATAAGCTTGAATCCCTATTAAAGAAAGAGCAACAGAATTTAGATCCAGTATTAAAGGAGAAGCTTACCTCCAGAGCATTAAAGGCCAACGAAAATATTAAGGACGGAAAAGTTTATAACAGAAAAGAAGCCGAGGAAAAACTAAAATCCCGTATGGGAATATGAAGGTAATTTATACCGATCAATCCATTGATAGCCTCAAGGAGTTGCTGCGGTTTTCGATGGAAGAGCAAGGGCTCTCACCAGAAAAAGCAACTTCTATAAAAAATCAACTACTTGACAGGGCGAACAGCCTTACTCAAAATCCCTACAAGGGCCAACGTGAAGAGTATCTGCAACATCTTCAGGAAGATCATCGAAGAATAGTTGAAGGGCATTTTAAGATCATCTACAAGATCATTGGTGAGGCTATTTACATCACAGACTTTTTTGACACCAGACAAGATCCCGAAAAGATAAAACGATAGTAACCACAGTACAAGGCAACACACCAACTCAATCCAGCCGCACGTGGTGTATTACTCCCACTAAACAGGTGATTTAGAAGAGGAGGGGTAAACGAAAATTGAATGGCGATAAAGCAAACAATATCAAATAATGGACTCTATTTCATCACATTCACCTGTAGCCAATGGCTTCCGTTGTTTGAGGAAGTTGATGCCTACGATGTGGTGTACCATTGGTTTGACTACTTGAAGTCCCAAGGTCATTATATCACCGCCTATGTGGTTATGCCCAACCACGTCCACGCAATGATAGCGTTCAAAAACACAGAGGGAAAATCAATTAATTCAATCGTTGGAAATGGCAAACGGTTTATGGCTTACGAAATAGTGAAGCGACTCGAGAGACAATCTAAGTATGAAACACTCAAACATTTGTCCGCGAACGTCAGTCCGTCAGACAAGAGTAAAGGGAAGTTACATGAAGTATTCAACCCATCCTTCGATTGGAAAGAGTGCTTCACTGATCATTTCATTGAGCAAAAACTGAGTTACATTCATAATAATCCTTGTGCCGGTAAATGGAATCTGGTGACTGATCCCGCTGAATACGTACACAGTTCGGCTAAATTCTATTTAACGCACATCCAAGGTGTTTACGAAGTTACCAGCTTGGGTGATTTGGAAGATATTGATTTAACGAAAGATGGTGATTGATAATTACTCTGTGTTCTCTTATTACGCAGTGTCCCCTTCGGGAGACACTGCTGAGACAAAGAGATGTAAAATTTACATCTTAGAAAGGCCGAACAGACACCGACACTACAACCCGTTAAGGGAATTTTCGCGGCTTTTCTTTTTTAGCCCTCACTTTAATGCAACTGTGATTATATTTGCCCCCTTTAAAATATAGTTATGGCATTAAAATGTGGAATTGTTGGGCTTCCTAATGTGGGCAAGTCAACCCTTTTCAACGCGCTATCCAACAATAAGGCAGAAGCAGCCAATTTTCCATTTTGTACCATTGAGCCTAATGTAGGTGTAATCTCAGTACCCGATGAACGGCTTGACATATTAAAAGGTTTGGTAAACCCTCAACGTGTCTTGCCAACCACTTTTGAGTTTGTTGACATAGCCGGCCTTGTGAAAGGAGCTAGCAAAGGAGAGGGATTGGGCAATCAGTTTTTGGCAAACATCAGGGAAGTTGATGCTATCGCCCACGTGGTCAGGTGTTTTGAAGATGAAAACATTGTTCATGTGGATGGAAGGATCAAGCCCATAGCAGATAAAGAGATAATTGATACTGAACTTCAACTCAAAGACCTTGATTCAGTAGAAAAGAAAATTGCTAAAGCAGAACGTACTGTGAAAGGTGGTGACCCTAAAGTCAAAAAGGAATTAGCAAGTCTGCAGATGTTCCGCGATGCATTACTTGAGGGTAAAAGTATTCGCAGTGTACAAGCCTCAGAAGAGCAACTTGAATCAATTGAAGACCTCCAGTTACTTACCGCGAAGCCGGTCGTTTATGTGGCCAATGTTGATGAAGGTTCTATTCATACAGGAAATGCTTTCTCCAAAGAACTGGTTGAGAAGGCAAAAGAAGAAGAGGCAGAGGTGATCATTGTATGTGCGGCTATTGAGGCACAGATCGCTGAATTGGACACGATGGAGGATCGGAATGCATTTTTGGAGGAATACGGATTGAAGGAGTCTGGATTGAATAAATTGATCAAGGCTACGTATAGTCTCTTAAACCTGATCACCTACTTTACAGCCGGTGAAAAGGAAGTGAGGGCCTGGACGATACATCGGGGTTGGAAAGCACCTCAGGCGGCTGGTGTTATTCATTCAGATTTTGAAAAGGGCTTTATTAAAGCAGAAGTCATTAAACTACCCGATTACCAAGTGTATAAAACGGAAGCAGGATGCCGGGAAGCCGGTAAACTGGCCATTGAGGGAAAGGAATATGTGGTGCAGGATGGCGATATTATGCATTTTAGGTTCAATGTTTAAATAATCCTTACATCATAGGGCCGGATTTAGCTGATTTTTAGTATTTTAGCTTTCCGCAGGCAAACTTTTTGGCGGTATCTTTAGTATTTTTTTAGAGACCAAAATCCGCAAATTTTGAGAATCCGGATAGTTTTTTCGCTTAATAATCGAGGAGCTTATGTTCCTTTCCACCATCAATTCATGTTGGCTCAAACCATCAAGGGTCTGATAATGATTGGTGGGAATAAGGCTTTTGCAGACTATCAGCAGTACAATTTTTCCGGGCTAAAAGGGCAGATCAAAATCAGCAGAAAAGGGCTTCACTTCTTTTCGTCCAAAATCACCCTTGTATTTTCCGCAGCCGATAAGGCATTTCTTGATTATTTTTTGTGTGTACTATTCGCGCAGAAGGATTTGACTATTGGCAATTTGCAGTTGCTGCCGGAAGCAGTGGAAAATGAGGAGCCGGTTACCATCACGGATTCGGTAAAATTCCTCTGTATTTCACCCATAGTGCTTTTACCAGGGTCGTTCAATGATGACAGTGCGAAAAGGTTCATATCACCAGAGGAAGATGAATTTTCTGATTTGCTTTATGATTCCACAATCGCACGGATGGAGGCCAGCGGTAAGTTTACACCGGCACAATTGGCGGATTTTTACAAGTTTCAGGTAGTGGCCGATAATGACTACATCAACCGGATTCAGTCTTCACACAAGAAGTTTGCACGTATTTATCCGCTCTATGATTCAGATGTAAATTTTGAAGTAAGGGGATATACTTTTCCATTTACCATGTATGCACCTCAACCTGTTCAGCAGTTTGTTTATGAGCATGGAATCGGATATTTTTCACACAAAGGATTTGGAATGCTGGACGTAGCCAGCAGCGATTCAAAGGCAACTTTCAAAGAATTACGCGAAGAGGTTAACTACGCTTAACGCTTATTTACAGGGATCACAAAATATCCTACCAGCAAATCCGCATTGGGTTGGAAAGGTGTGTAGTAAAAAAATATTTCATAGAAATTTTCCGTTTCAAAATGGCTACCCTCCAGATAAAGCGGAGGCAGGTTTTTGTCTTCTATAAGATATTGATAGTTGTACCATCCTTGTTTCAACAGCACTGAATTAGAATAGACCCCTTTTGATGCATCATACAACATCCTGCTTTCATCATTCCTGATCCATTGGTTGAAAGCTCCCAGCACAAATATTTTGGAAGAGGAGTGTTCTTTTGATTTTAGAGTGAAAGTTACGTTGACATATTGCGAGGCCGTGAGCGGATCTCCATTGTCGAGATTTTCGATAATGAACTGACCATTGAAGTCGGGATATTGCGAATAGACCTGCGCATCTCTTGAAAAATCAGGTTGTACCCAGAGGTGGAATGGTTTAACGCTCTTGTCAATCCGGTCAGTTTGCTGGCCGGGAAAATTCACGGATCGAAAGTCGACAAACCTGAATTCGTTGCCAGCTTCAAAAAATTTATCATCTCCAAACAGGCGATATTCAATCTGGCTCCGGTCTTCCCTTACAAAGCTGGGTTTTACATCTGTCTTTGCATTGTCCCATCTTTGATTTTGCCTTACTACAATGCGCACGGTTTCCAGTGGGTTTACAATAGCTAGTCCCTGATAGCCAATGATAAAATTCAATTGTTGATTGGTGGAGCGCAGGGTCAATGCGCCGGCAGTTTGGTTGTCCTGATTGATTGTGGTTCGTTGGTCATAAACCATAAACCGATGCGAAAGTATGATGTCATTCTTATTCCCATCACGGTAAACCACGACCAGGTAATTTCCAGGCAATTTTACTCGCGGAAGAT
This sequence comes from uncultured Ohtaekwangia sp., assembly GCA_964436055.1. Classification (GTDB taxonomy): domain Bacteria; phylum Bacteroidota; class Bacteroidia; order Cytophagales; family Cyclobacteriaceae; genus ELB16-189. The sequence goes on along the minus strand of CAYTBO010000048.1, from coordinate 16,589 downwards.
TGAATTGATAATGAACATAAGGGATGTGGGTATTGCTGGAGTAGGTATAGTCGTTGACATTGAACTCATTGTATTCCGTCATATAGTCAAGGTCCCTTAGCGTTGAAGGCTCCCAATTGTATTTGCAATGAATGACGCGGGCATAATAGGAATTGATGTCATTTCTCAAGTCATCAAATTCCAGCATCAGATCATTTTGATTGATGGAAGTAATGGCAGGAAGCAGGTTGCTTCTGTACTCTTGCTTTTGACTATACAATTGAACCGTTTTGATTTCCGCCTCGTAGGTTCTGTTTTCGAATACCAGCTTTTTTTGCTGTGGAAACAGGGTTAGCGCGTAGATTATAACATTGAATATTTTCATTTCGACCTTTAATTTTCCAGCTTGTCAATTTCGACAGCTAGTTTTTCCCAATCATTGTTGGCCTGGTTTAGTTGCTGTTGATTATTCTGAAACAATTGTTGGACTTCCTTTAGTTTTTCAAAGTCGTTGTAAATTTCAGGCCTGGCCATCTCTGCTTCATAGCTGGCTTTGAGTTGTTCCATGGTTTCTATTTTTTCCTCCAGGCTTTTCAATTGTTTGTTCAACGTTATGGATTGCTTCTTCGTTGTATCAGTGGGTGGTTTTTTGCTGACCTGCGGTTTAGGTTCATTTTTTTTCTTTTCAGCTTTGTCCTCTTGCATCTGAAGCGCTATATTCTTCCTCCAATAATCATATTCTTCATACGTGCCCGGATATTCCTTTATTTGCTTGTCTTCGATATACCAGATTTTGTTGGCAATCTGACTGATGAAGTGACGATTGTGAGAAACCACAATAAAACTTCCCTGGTATTGTTGGAGTGCTTGTATCAATATATTTTCTGAAATGAAGTCAAGATGGTTGGTTGGCTCATCCAGCAGCAGGAAGTTGGCCTCAGAGATCAGTGTCTTTGCCAATGCGACCCTGGATTTTTCACCTCCCGAAAGTACTTTGATTTTTTTAAAGACGTCTTCATCAGAAAAGAGGAAGCAACCTAACACACCGCGCAATTCCTGTTCAGTTTTGCCACTACCTGCCTGTTTTAGTTCTTCCAGAATCTCATTCTCAAGGTGGAGTGATTCAAGCTGATGCTGTGCGTAAAATCCTGCATTCACATTATAACCAATGGTGCGTTCTCCCTCTATGGGTTCACTACCAGCTATGATACGCAGCAAAGTTGATTTTCCTTTTCCATTAGCTCCGATAAGGGCAATTTTATCTCCCCGCTCGATAGAAGCTGTTGTTTGTTTCAATATCTCCAAAGTACCATACGACTTGGATACGTCCTTTAGGGTGACAACATGACGACCCGATGGCTGGTTAAATTTGAACTTAAAATTGATGGCTGTATTTTCATTGACCACTTCTTCTACCATTTCCAACCGTTCCAAGGCTTTTACTCTTGATTGCACCTGCCGTGCCTTTGTAGATTTGGCCCTGAATCGTTCGATGAACCGTTCTGTCTGTCGAATTTTTTGTTGTTGGTTTTCAAAGGCGTTTTGCTGGATCTGCTCGCGCATTTCTTTCTCGTTGAGGTAAAAGCTGTAGTTGCCCTCATAGGTTACCAATTGCCGGTTGATCACTTCAACTGTCTTCTTAATTGCATTATCAAGAAACTGTCTGTCATGCGAAACGACAATAACTGCACCGGGGTATGATCTCAGGTAATTTTCAACCCATTCAATAGAAGGCAGGTCCAGGTGGTTGGTAGGTTCATCGAGCATAAGCAGTGATGGCTTTTCCAGCAATAGTTTTGCCAGCATTACCCTCATGCGCCACCCACCGGAAAACTCTTGTAACGGTCTGTGCAAATCTGCTGTAGTGAACCCGATCCCTTCCAGCACTTCCTCCGCTTTGGCTTGCATGGTATATCCATCCAACTGTTCAAACTTTTCCTGAAGCTTGGTGAGTTTATCAACCAGTTTATCATCGTAATGAAGCTCAAGTTCGTGGATGGTTTTCTCAATTTGCCTTTGGGTATCAACAGCCTCTTTAAAGGCCTCCATGGCCACGGTAAGTATCGAGTCTTCTGTTTGGTAGGAAAGTAGATCCTGATTTAGAAATCCAATCGTGCAATCTTTTGCCATACTGATGGAACCCTGATCAAGCATGTAATCGCCATGGATGATCTTAAGCAACGTTGATTTGCCGGTGCCATTTAATCCTATCAAACCAATCTTGTCATCGGGTTTGATGAACATGGAGGCATTCTCGTATAATGGCCTTCCTCCGATATAATACGATATGTTTGAAATGGAGATCATGCGTTGAGAAGATCAAATTTTATTTGACCTGATAAATTGTGCGGCAAAAATAGCAAGGTTTTACGCCTTAAAAAACCTTTAACCTTATGCAATACGGTATAACTGCTGTAAATTGATGGTTCGAAAATAGTTATTACCATGAGGCAAATTATCAGTGTGTTAGTGATCATTTTATTTGTCAGTAGTATTAGTTGTAACAATCCGGAGAGGCAAACTTCTTCAGTAACAACGGCAACCCAAGAAGATAATTCAAGTGCTGCCCTCACAGAAGCGAGTGCAAATCTTCCTTTGAATACCATAAAGATGCCTCCTGGTTTTTCAATTAGCGTATATGCAGAAGTGGAAAATGCCCGATCCATGGCTATGTCTCCCAATGGAACTGTGTTTGTGGGGAATCGGAGCGAAGACAAAGTATATGCTGTAAAAGATATTGATGGTGATTTCAAAGCGGATAAACGGTGGGTAATCGCGTCCGGACTTAATATGCCTAATGGTGTGGCATTCAAAGACGGAGATCTTTATGTGGCTGAGGTAAGTAGAATTTTGAGGTTTAAAGACATTGAAAACAACCTGGATAATCCAGGCACACCGGAAATTGTATACGATCAATACCCAACAGAAACGCATCACGGTTGGAAATACATTGCCTTTGGCCCCGACGGAATGCTTTACGTACCTGTAGGGGCCCCTTGTAATATTTGTGAGTCGGAGGAACCCATTTATGCCAGTATTACCAGAATAAACACGGATGGTACGGGAATGGAAGTTTATGCCAGCGGCATTAGAAATACGGTTGGTTTTACCTGGCATCCCGAAACCGGTGCATTATGGTTTACGGACAATGGCCGCGACATGATGGGCGATGATATACCTCCTTGTGAATTAAATGTGGCAACAAAACCAGGTATGAATTTTGGATACCCATATTGTCATGGAGGAACAATCAAAGATCCAGAATTTGGAAACAAGCGCTTATGTGCGGACTTCATTAAACCGGTTCAAAATTTAAACGCGCACGTTGCTCCATTGGGACTTAAATTTTACACGGGAAACATGTTTCCGGAAGTATACAAGAATCAGGTATTCATTGCCGAGCATGGGTCATGGAATCGTACGAAGAAAAGCGGGCATTTGGTTAGCCTTGTCAAGTTAGAAAATGGTAAGGCTGTGAGTTACGAAACTTTTGCCGAAGGATGGCTTGATCACGATACACAGGAAGTATGGGCCCGCCCCGTTGATATTCTTATTTTGCCTGATGGGTCCATGCTTGTCTCCGATGACAAAGGCGGCAATATATTCAGGATAGCCTATGCAGGTTAAAAATCCTCGGCTATATCATCAATTTTCTTTCCCTTGTCCTCCCGCATCTGTTTTAGTACGGGGTAGGAGCGATAGGTTAGTTTAATCTCCTTCTTTGAATGGTCTTTGAAGGTGAGGCTTAGGCTTTCGGCAGTCCAATTATACGAGTCGGTGGGTAAAATGTATTTGGGTTTGCCATACGCTTTCTCCATACCCTTCATGAGCCGCGTATCTTTATTTGTGATTACATCTATTTGGTATATCAGCCCTTTATAAGATTTCAGCTCAACTTTTTTCACTTTCACTTCACCAATGTTGGCATATTCTGGGTGAATTACCTCATGTAATTTTGCCGGGTATTCATTCTTTTCCAGGATGTCTTTCAAAGCCTTTACACCTTTTACACTATCCACAGGGTCACCCAACCTGATATCCTTGAAACCATTCCTCCTTGCAAGCTCAGAATCCGACTGAGCGAACCCATGGTTAAAAATCATTAAAGTAAAAGCCAGGAAAACGAATCGACTCACCATTTCTTAAAAATTTGATTTATGGTTTTGGTTTTGGTTCAGGGTATTGAAGGGGGATGGAAACTTTTGTTCTATCCCACAAAAGAAAAATTTCTGCTCTGTTGTTATTGGGATCAATTCCGATGGTGAAAAAATCAGTTACTTCTGTGGTGGTGACTGGTACTATTTCGAATCGCAACACATCCCGTTTTGGATTATAATTGTATGCTCCCCACAAGCCCAAATCAGCATTCAGTATGATTGTCCATTTACTTTCTCCCGGAATAGTAAATAGAGAGTAAGTGCCGGCCTTTAATTCCAAACCATTAATAAGTATATCGGTAGTAACCGTTAATTCAGTTGCCTCATTGGCTCCAGTGCGCCACACTTGCCCATAGGGAACCAGTCCACCAAATACGGCCCTTCCTTTTTTTTGTGGCTGGCCATAAATGATTTTCAGGTAAGTATCTTTATACCTTGAGGAGATCACATTGAGTGGACTCACCCGCTGACCTTGAGCCAGGCCATCGACACAAAATGCCGAGAGTGAAACGTAGAGCGCTATAAAAATTATATTTCTCATTGCCGTTGGAGCTAATATAACAATTTTGGTTCCAATCCTTAATTTTAGAGCTTGCACAATTAATTAATACCCTGAGAGTTTACATATATGGTAAGACCCGCATTTGATGATATTTATATGGAATTGGCAGTGAACCTGGCCAAGCGGTCGCATTGCATTAAAAGACATGTAGGCGCTGTACTAGCAAAGGATACAAGGATTATTTCCATCGGTTACAATGGTCCTCCTTCGGGTACACACAATTGTGATATAGAATGGCCTGAAATCGGATGCCCCAGGGATTCAAAGGGTGGATGCTCACTGGCGATTCACGCGGAACAAAATGCTATCCTGTATGCCGTGAAGAATAAAACCTCGGTAGAGGGAGCAACTTTGTATATAACTCTTTCACCTTGCCTCGCGTGCGCACGGATAATTTACTCGATGGGTATTGTAAAAGTGATATACCTCAACTCCTATGCAGAACATAAGGGGTTGGCTAATGATGAGGGTGTGGATTTCCTTTTGAAATTCGGCGTGGCATGCGAAAAATTCAGTGGTACGTTGTCCAACGTAACGCATATGAACTAGTGTAAAGTTAAGTGTAAAGTGTTATTTGCCTCGGCTCACCCGTTGATCCTCTGAAGGGGATAGGGTGCGATAGGAATGCTTAGGTGTATCATTAACCTAACACCAGGGTCTGTGTCATTTTATATAGCCAAAATTTTTATTTGAACAACACCCGTCTACGGTAACACGTTATAGAAAATCAGCAATTGATAACACGAAAAAGGGAAGTGATCAGAATCACTTCCCTTCATTAGCTTGAGAGAATTAGGTCTAACCTAATTACTTCTTCTTCTTAGCAGCCTTCTTAGTAGCCTTCTTCTTAGCTACTTTTTTCTTAGCTGCCTTCTTTGCTTTCTTTGCCATAGCGTTTAAATTTTTTAAGTTTTAGTATAAACGTTGATGAAAGGTATGATAAAATTCTATTCTGCAAAAATATTTTCGAAAAAATTTTCAATTGCCAAAAATCCCCAATGGATCATCAGTTATTTTTTGAATCTCATCGAGCGCGGAAATGTGTTTATAAAATATTCACTTCAGGTGTAAGCAGGATTTGAAATTTATCTTCAACAGAGCGTTGAATTTTTTTTGAGAAATTAAAAATTTCTTCACCCGTACCTCCGCCATAATTCACCAAAACCAAGGCTTGATCTGGATGAACACCAATTTTATTTATTCGTTTTCCTCTCCAACCGCATTGTTCGATAAGCCAACCTGCAGGCAACTTAAATTGTTGATTATCAATAGGATAGGAGGGCATTGAGGGATATTCATTTTTTAATTTTTCATGATGCCCTATTGATATGGTAGGGTTTTTAAAGAAGCTGCCGGCATTACCAGCTACGGTTGGATCAGGTAATTTACTTTGTCTGATTTGTATCACGGCATCACGGATGATTTGAATGTTGATGTCCTTCACATTCATACGCATCAACCGCTCGTGAAGTGACCCATAGTGCATATTCAAAACATGGTTTTTTTTGGTGAGAGTTAAAGTAACACTTGAAATAAAATATTTTTTCTGAAGACCCCTCTTAAAGACACTTTCCCGGTATTCGAACTCACATTCTTCGTTTGTAAAGACCCGCACACCCCCCGTCTGAAGATCAATAGTTTCCACCTTATCGATCACATTTTTGATTTCAACTCCGTATGCTCCGATGTTTTGTATGGGTGCGGCACCCATGGTGCCAGGTATAAGTGAGAGATTTTCAACACCACCCCAGTTATTATTCACGGCATATTGCACAAAACTATGCCAGTTTTCTCCTGCCATTGCTTTCACCTTTAGCAATCTATCATTCTCATCCTCTACCGCAATGCCTTTCAGGTCAACTTTGACAATGATGCCATCATAATCTTTGGTAAACAGCGTATTGCTACCTGCTCCCAGTACATAGTGTGGTTCAAGTTTGAATAGATCTGAGGTGAGGAGTTCTTGAAACTGTTCTACCGTGGTGATAGGGTAAAGATATTTTGCCTTTACGTCAACCCCGAAGGTGTTGTAGGGCTTAAGACTTATGTTTTCTTCTACCGGAATCTTCATTGTAGCCCGAAGGAAGAAAAAAGGGATGAATAATTAAAATCCCGTATCAGAAGATATTAGTTAGTTCTTCCGGTGAAATTTTAAAAATGGTGATCCTGGGAAACCGGCCTGTCACATAAGAAGTGCCGCTTAGTGCAAGGCCCATATCCGTGGTATTGATAACATTACCGATTTCGTACGGGTTGGAGAACCCCAGGTATTTGGAACCCAGAAATTCTCCATCAGCGATGTCATAAATGTAAATCCCGATTTGGCCGCTTTTTGTATTGCTTGCATAAACAATTACATCCGTTTCCTTAATCCTTGATTTCAATATTTTTACGGGGGCGTTATCAATTAATTCGGGCAATGAAAACCCACCCAGGTCAGTGCTTGAACTAATTCCGGTAGTGCTTAGGGTAGCGGAGGGCATAAAATAGTTATCCCCAAAATTGAAACGGGCAGCAGCGAATGAATTCCCGCTCAGTTGAGTAAGGTAGCTGATGCCCCCATCGTCCTGCTGACCTTGAACGACACCCAGGATGTCATTCAAATCTGTGAATACCAGAGAAAAAGTATAATTATAGAAACCATTGAAAAAATATTGACCTCCGGCAGTTTTGCCCACCTGAAACGGGAATTGTCTCCCGGTACGCAGAAAATGATTGATGATGGGCTCCTCCACGGCATCACCGGCTCCTACGGAAAAGCCTGTTGATTGTAAAGTAGCACCTGTTGCGCTCACAATTGATAACAAGCTTTGTTTGGCTACATTATCATAACCCAGCAGCAGCATGTTATTGTTGTCCAGGGCTGCCGCTGTTGGATAGGAACCACCTACGTTTGTAGTTTCCACAATTTCTCCATTAGCATTCAGTTCCATCAAATGACTTTGAAGATTAAGTTCGGTCATGCAGAAAAAGAAATAGCTTTCATTTAGTTCAATGAGATCTCCAACCGGGTTGACATATTGCTCGTCTACAAGCTGCTCAGAAATGAAGCCGCCAAACTCATCTACTTTCATGATATAAATACCTGGAAAATTAGAATCTTCAAGTCTTCGCGAAGCCAGTACAAGAAAGCCGCCATCCGGAGTCTGCCTCATGTCAATCGGGTTGTAGGACGTATTATATCGGTTGTTGTCATAAATGCGAGTGAAATTAGATTTATCGGCCTCAGGATCGCTCTCATTACTGCAACCTGACGCGATTATGTATATCAGCAGGAAGAAATATCTTTTCATGTGGTAATAATTAAATTTTAATAGTCGCATGCCTTCGTGCCGGAATGCCGCACTTCGGCATGCTCCTTCATGATTAACGATCTATGGACTTGAAACTAGTACTCAAAAAACGCATGGGAAATAAACAACCCACCGATAACATAAGATTATCTATTTTCATATCATCAAAAGCATCACCAATCCCCGAAAGTCTGTCATTATTAAATCTATTAACGGTGTTGGTGACATTGCTCATTCCAAGGTGATACGACATATCCAAGACCAACCTAACGTTACCCAGATTGTAGTGAAGCCCGCCACCAGCTATAATTCCCCAATAACTTTTGTGAAAAAGGTCTTTGACACCTACAATCACAGGCTCATTGGTAAATTCATTTGTGCCTCCTGAACCAAAGTCAGTGCCCGTGGTTTCAACCGTTTTGGTTGCATTGACGAGCATCGAATAAAAAATCCCGACTTGAACATAAGGTCGCAAAGTGTTGCCTGATATATCATACTTTACGATTAATGGCAAATCCGCATAATCAACCTTTTGTTCGTGGTTGTGGTTTAGTTGAAGCATTTCGATTGGGTTCTCCGGATTGTCCCAATTAAATTCATTGGTATAGGTAAATCGTGAAAGACGATAAGTAGGCTGAAAACTAAAACCCAGACTTTTATAGTTGAATGTTATCTCCAGCGTTGCCTGACTTCCCAATTGTCTGAAGCCATCATATTGCTTTTCAGTCAGCGCCGCATCATAGTTGGTAGGAGTAAGGATGGAGTACCTTGTATCCGGAGTAGCCCGCGTCATATTGGGACCAACTTTTAACCCTACCCACCATTGTTTATCCAGGAAGCTGTTTTGTTGCGCATTCGCTTTTTTCTTAAAGCCGGGTGGCGGTTTACGCTGGCCTTCTGAGATGGTAGCAAAAAGAATACAAACGAAGAGAAATAGAATTCTAACCATGATTATCTGTTTATCACTAATTTTTTTGTTTCCTTAAAAAAACCGCTCTTCAACCGGATGAGGTACGTACCCGTCCTGAATTCATTGAGGGTCACGGGAAGGCTATGCTCACCAGGGTCTTTAACCTCATCCATCAACGTTTTCAACGACTTGCCTTGTGTATCGTACATCTGAATATTAACCTGACCGGTTGTGTTTATTTTGAAGCTAATGGTGACCGAATCATTAGCCGGATTGGGATAGCAGTTGTGGAGTTTAAATCGGTCATTAATAAAATCGGAATGGGTGCTGGAGATAATCTGACTGGCGATAGGTAATGGCTCATAGAATCCGGATCCTTCTTCCCTGGGTCCATCGATGAAGTTTTTAAAAAAGATATCGTTGTTGATTTTGTCTTCGTCTACCAGCATCCAATCCTTAAGAATATTAGCATAAACTTGTCTGTAATCAAATTGCATGTCTATGTTATTCCTATTCAGATCGGGTACTTTACCCACCACACCAGGTTGAACCCCTTTGCCAAACATAAAAATCGGTCCACCTGTACCATGATCGGTACCGTAACTTCCGTTAGAGTGAATTCTGCGCCCAAATTCAGAGGTCGTTACCGATAACACCCTATCCTCCAGGCCGCGTGCACGCAAATCTTCCTGAAAAGCCTTCATAGCCGTAGCTATGTGGTACATTAGTGCGGCATGTGAACCCATAGTAGGGTCATAACTTTCTACCTGCTCCGCGTGTGTATCGAAGCCACCAATCTTTACCAGGAATACTTTTGTTTTTACACCAAGTCCGGCGCCCCCTCCATCGAGCAATCGTGCAATTAGTTTCAGTTGAGGTGTGAGGTTGTTGCGTAGGCTTCCACGAGGTGCATTGAACGGGTATCTTTCCGGATACGTAATTGTCGATTCCGGCGCGTTGCTAAAAACCTCAAACAACCGTTCTGCATAGTCTTCTGTTTTCTCTTCCAGTCCCAGAATCCAATTTAGCTCTCGGCCATAAGGGGAGTTATCCAAAAAGGCAGGTGGCTTTCCCCGCGGGTCGACATCCTTATCCAAAAATCCTTCTAATTGACTAACCAGATTGGCAAATGAAGCAGGGTCATTCAGTGAAATTGAGGAAGGTATATTTCCATCCTGGTGGAAAATCAAGGAGACATCGGTACCCATTTCAATGGCCAATGGATCTTTCATTTCTTCGTTAGGGAAATCATCCGGGTAGATTTTGGGTTCAAACTCCTGTTGCAGGAAGCGTCCCACCCAGCCCGAAGAGAAATAGTCATCAAAACTTCCGCCCATGAATGAAATATCGCGACCCCTGAAATGAGATCCGTTATTATTTTTGTACGATACACCCTGAACAAAAGATACCCGACCGATATCATACAGTTCTTTCATGGCGGCCATATCGGGATGCAATCCCACCTGAGCATCGGAGGGTAAGGTGCTGTCCAGCGGAATCATTTTACGAATGCTGTTCTTCGCTGGAATGGCAATGTTCGCCCTTCGGCTATAATATTCATCATAAGCTTCTACCGGAATGAGACAGTTCAATCCGTCATTGCCACCATGCATCTGTAGAATTACCAATACCCTGTCGTTGGTGCTCTGACTGGCCATGCGCGTAAGTGAATTTTTGGCCATTAGTTTCAGGGGAATGCCACCAATTGTAAAAGGAACTGTTGCCCACGACATCCTCTTGATAAAATCTCTTCGCTTCATTTTCATTAATTAAAATAATTGATACTCCGGTGACTGCATCATTGCATTAAAAAGATTTTCCAGTTGCCTGCGAACAACCTCCATATCTACCGGATTATTCCACCGGAATGTCCAGGATGCCTCGGGATCTGCGTCTATCTGGGGTGATTTTAAAAATGCGGTTAGAAAATAGTTCATTCGTTCTGCTGTAAGCCCTGCCGTATCATCCGCTGCCGGATCAAACGTGAGGTTGTCATTGACAGGTAGAATGAATCTGGATAGCCCAATGATTAATTGTCGGGCATCGGAAGCGGTAGCGTTGTCAAAATTATCCTGAACAAAAGCCACAAGGTCAACTCCATCGATTTGCGTTTGAGATAGAAGGTTTCGGATAAACAGATAGCGCTCGGTAAGGTAGTTTGTTGAAATCCAGCTCCGGTGATAGATTGGAAACTGATGATAGGCGTCATAACCCGCCACATCAAAAGGTTCATAGAAATTCATTCCCATACTGGAAAGCGTGCGGATCATTTCGTTTGATTTTTCATAGAAATCCGTGGCCGCAGCTATGAAATCCGGTAGCTGAATATTGAAAAGCCGATAGGTGCCAATCATCAAATCCAGCGGTGACTTTATTATTCCACCAAAGTTATCGTCATCTACACTGGCACCTGCTTCATAAAAATGTTGGCTTTTGAATAAATCCTCAAGCACAGGTTGAATTTTGTATCCATTGCTGGCGAATGTGCTGGCCATTTCTTCAATAACGGTGCTGTCCAGCGTTGCGTCAATGTTGTGATAAACAAAAAACCGATAAATCCTTCGACAAATATTTTTTGCTGTTTCTGGTCGCGAATAAATGGATTCGATAAGCTGGCTTATTTCATCCATCGCGCTGGCTTCAGTAGCCATCGTGCCATTGAGCAGGAGTGGATCAGGTTGAATGGTAATATTTTCAAACCGATCGCTGAATTGTTTTATTCCGTTGTCATGTGATGAGGCATTGTCTGCAGATCCTCTTACTATACCGCGGGGTAAATTGGTGTCAGGATCAATAGTTGAGAAGGTGGTGTCGACATTCCAACCTGACAACACCCTGGCTGCCTCCTGAATATCCAGTTCCCTAAATAAAAAGTAATCTCCGGGATCGGTAATGGGAGGAAGAGTTCCTTCAAGGCCCCTTCCAATAGAATAAAGTTCGTGAAGCTCGCGTGAATAGTTTTCGTTGGGACTCCCTTTTACATTGAGGTTGCCATCCAGCAGTCGAAGCATGGCATTGTCTACACATATTTTTTTGGTCAGCTCCTTAACATTGATGGTTATCGGGGCTGTTTTATCCAAGGCAAACAATCTGAATAGTTGGTTCTGAAAATACAATGACCGGCTATTGTCTACTTTGGACTGTATGGTGGTAAGGACAGTATGCAGAAAGAAAATTATTTTTTCGCGTGCAGCGTAAGCGAGAGATTGACTCTCTCCAATTCCAGCACTCAGCATTTGTGCAATCATCCATCCTTTGAAAAACTCCTGAAGATCGGGGTCACCGCTGTTTGCATCTGTGGTACCGGTTATAAACCACTCAGTACCTGTTTCAGGATCAATAGGGAGTTCAGGGTCGGGTAGAGTTTGTCCAAAAAGTTGAGCAACAGCCTGAGCCGGGGTATTTCCGGCAAAAGACTCAATCTGTGCTTTAGTTGGACCATAAGTGGCTCTGTGCAATAAGTGGGCAGCTCTTTTTAATCCCAGGGGTTGTGTTAGTTCTGCTAATGGCATCTAAAACCTAATTTTTAGTCAATTAATCTCACTTGCGGGAGTATCCTGCATATTATTCAGATAAGCGGTTATAATTTACGCCCATTGAATCTATTTTTCTTTGATTCATGTTTACCAAATTGTTGCTTCACACAAACTCATGCATGGTTTTGATTAATTTTCCACCCATCCATGGCTTTGAAACCTGATCGACAAAACGGAAAGGTAAAATAATGAAGATAATTGAGTGCCCAAGAGACGCAATGCAGGGAATGGAGAACTTTATTTCCACCAGTGATAAGGTGAGGTATATCAACCAACTTCTAAAAGTAGGATTTGATACAATTGATTTTGGGAGTTTTGTGTCACCAAGGGCAATCCCTCAGCTTAGGGATACAGCAGAAGTTATTCCTCAACTTAGGTTACAGGATTCCAAATCAAAGCTACTGGCTATTGTTGCCAATACCAGAGGGGCTGTGGAGGGTGTCAGCTACGAAGAAGTACATTACCTGGGTTTTCCATTATCCATTTCAGAAACGTTCCAGCAGCGAAATACCAATAAATCAATTTCAGGGGCGTTAAACACGGTAAGTGAAATTCAGGAGCTGTGTATAAAACGGAATAAGGTACAAGTTGTCTACATCAGTATGGGATTTGGCAACCCCTACCAGGATCCTTATGATCTTTCCATAGTGGCAGGCTTCGTGGATATTCTGGCTACGCTCGGCATTGAGATTGTTTCGTTGGCCGATACCATTGGTGTGTCAAAACCTGAGCAAATTACTTTTTTATTTGAGGAACTGACCAGGCAATTTCCAGCGATTGAATTCGGAGCACACCTGCACTCAAATCCCGCCACAGCTACTGAAAAAATTGATGCCGCATTTCACGCTGGTTGCAAACGATTTGACGGAGCGATAAAAGGTTTTGGCGGATGTCCGATGGCTGACGATAAACTGGTAGGAAACCTTGCTACGGAGACTATAGTGCAATACCTGACTGAGCAAAACGCAAGCCCTTTATTGGATAAAATAGCTTTTGCAGAATCCATGAAAATGGCGGATAAAATATTCGCTCATTAAAACTTATTCAATCGGTACATTTTTCCTGGCAGTGATCTCACCACATTTTTAAATTCAAGATTGAGGAGTAGGGAAGCCAATGAACTTGGTGAAATGGATGCCTTTCTGCTTAACTCATCGATCATCATGGGGCTCTTCTTTTCTTTCAGCAGATTGACAACGATTCGTTCATCGGAATCAAACAAATTAAGGTCGAGTTGTTCTGCCTGGGGTTCTGTAATTTTCTTTTCTGGGCTCCAATTCATGATGTATTCGATGTCTTTCACATTAGTCATCAGGTGCGCTTTGTTTATTTTAATAAGTTTATTACACCCTTGTGAATACGTCTGATTGATTGAACCCGGGATGGCAAAAACATCTTTGTTGTAGTTGTTGGCAATTTCTGCTGTTATCAACGCGCCACCTTTTTCGGCCGCTTCAACCACGATCAACGCATCGCATAATCCGGCAATGATTCGGTTGCGGGCAGGAAAATTATGGGCATCGGGTTTTGTACCAAAGGGATTTTCGGTGGCAAGGCCACCTTGGGCGATCATTTTTTTTGCTACATCCTTGTGTACCGAAGGGTAGATGACATCGATGCCGCTCCCCAACACACCAAGCGTTGGCAAGTCGTGTTTCAATGCTGCTTTGTGTGCGTGGATGTCTATTCCATAAGCCAGCCCACTGATCACCAGCGGTTGATGCGGTATAAGATCTTCTACGATTCGTTCCACGATTTCTCTGCCATAGGAGGTGGCTTGTCGTGTTCCAACGATGCCTACCGTTTTATGGGCGTTTAAATTTGCATTCCCTCTCACATAGAGCAGGGAAGGGCTATCGTCAAATTGTTTAAGTCTTTCCGGATAATGAGAATCAAAATAAAAGAGGAGTTGCGTATCGTTTTCTTCAGCACGAATGATTTCTTGCTCAGCTTCCTTGAATGGGTTTCCAGAATGGAGTGCGGCAATGGTTGTCGCTCCTACATTTGGAATTTTTAACAACTTACCTTTTGGTACCTTAAACACTTGCTGCGCAGAGCCGCAATAGCTTACCAGTTGTTTTACCAGAAAGTCGCCTATACCGGGTACAAAATGGAGTGCGAGAAGCGCCAATCGATCTTGATCCATACTAAAATTAAAATGCTAGTATAGGAAAATACTAGTACATGAAGAAGAGAATGCCAAAATGAAATGCATTGTGTGGAAATATTCCTAATGAAGTTTATCTCTTACCTCAGATAGAAATTGTCTGATCTTCTTTAGCGAATCAATCATTTCCATCTTGTCCTTCACCGACTGGGTATCGTTCTTAAGCATCTCTTTTGCACCCTGCAGTGTAAAACCTTTCTCTTTAACCAGGTGATAGATGGTTCTTACGTTGTGTATATCCTCAACGGTGAACTGCCGATTGCCTTTTCTGTTCTTTTTTGGTTGGATGAGCTCAAATTCTGACTCCCAAAAGCGAATCAAGGAGGGGGCTACATTAAATATTTCCGCTACTTCACCAATGGAGTAGTAGAGCTTTTCAATTTCTTTTTCTTTGTAGGCCATGAGTAGCTTAAAACGCTAACCAATTGAGTATTTCTTCCGGTACGATCTGTGCAAAGTAGTAATTCTTTGTTGCTGTAGCAATTATGAACGTTAAAATTAATCTACAATATATCAACAATTACTTTGTGGAATACTTGACCCACCCATCATCACCGATCTCAATTACAGTCTCAGGAAAGTCTTCAGTTGTGAGTTCCTGCATTCTTTTTATCACTCTACCTAAAGAATCGATGCGTACAGGGGATAGTGGCGACTGGTATACAGGGGTTATTTTCGCTTTATAAAATTCCCCGTTTGGGTTTGTATAAACCTTTATTATAGGTGCTAATCCATTGACACCAGATAAATTAAATCCGCCATATGTGCAAAAATTGCCAAGGCTATAGGCTATAAAACGCTTATTATAGACTTCAATAGCCCTGGTTACATGGGGACCATGCCCAAAGACAACATCAGCTCCGGCATCAATTACGGTGTGGGCAAATTTGTACACATCGCCCCGGTCTTCGCCCACAAACAATTCATGTTTACGAGGTACATGCTCAAACCGGGATCCCTCGGCACCACCATGAAATGAAACGATTACTATATCAACAAGCGAGTCCAGGTGCATTACAGTGGCGCGGGCTTGTTCTAAATCATTAATGCTGGCACAACCCGTGTTTGGTGCAAAGGCTGCAAAGCCATAGGTAATATTGTCTTTTTGAAGAATTGCATAAGGCTTACTTAATAGACCAGCATATGAGATACCTGCACTATCCAGGGTTTTCATGCTGCTGTTGCGCCCCTCATCTCCGAAATCTCCCGCATGGTTATTGGCAAGGCTCATTAAATCAAATCCCGCTTCCATCAGGTTTGTGACGAATGAAGTTGGGCTTCTGAAAACATAGCAGACTTTTGGGTTCTTACAGCCCTTAGGCGTACCGCCTTCATCTAATAACACACCCTCCAAATTACCCATCGTGATGTCGGCATCCCTCAAAATTTCTTTTACATCGGCCAGCAGATGACTGGCGTTACCGGCGGGTAGCCGATCTTCATTTGGGTAGTTGGTACCCATCATAATGTCACCTACACCAATTATGGTGATTGTATCTTTTGAGAACAGAAATAACGTATCCAGCACGATTGGCCCGACAGCGACAGTGGCGGTATCAGCGGGGGATAAAATAGTATCCTGCTTTACAATAGTTGTGTCACGGAGTACGTCTGTTTTTGTGTTGTCTTTCTTGCCGGTTTGTGATAGTCGAGGTGAGGCGCAGGATATTGAAATCAGAATAAGGAACGTGAAATAACGCATCAGAGACTTACAGAAATCAGTCGAGTGAAGTGGTCGCTATACCACCCAACTCTACCAGTCTTTCGTATTCCTTGTTGCTGAGATCGCGCTGGAAAAAATTGATTGGATTGATCTGATCTCCTTTGAAGAGGACTTCGTAATGTAAATGGGTAGAATAAGACAGGCCAGTGTTTCCAACATATCCGATGATCTGTCCTCTTTTTACTTTTTCTCCTTTTTTCACGATGAAATGGGTCAGGTGGGCATATCGCGTTTCAAACCCAAAACCATGGTCGATATAAAC
>CAYTBO010000047.1:0-23365 GCA_964436055.1 uncultured Ohtaekwangia sp. | reverse complement strand
AATATTATATTTGACACAATTCAACAATCAACTAATCAATCATTCATGGGAAAATCATTACAAATAAATTATCTCCTGATTTTGCTTTGCCTTGCCGGTAGCCTGGCGTATGGCCAGAAGCTGGATACGGACAAGCTAAAGGGAATGAAGGCCAGAAGCATAGGCCCGGGTGCGATGAGTGGAAGAATCACTGCAATTGATGTGGTGGAAAACAATCGGGAAGTTATGTATGCAGGTTCTGCATCAGGCGGATTGTGGAAAACAACAAGCGGTGGTATTAATTGGGAGCCTGTTTTCGATAAGGAATCGGTACTTTCAATAGGTGCAGTTGCTATCCAGCAAAGTAACCCATCGGTACTATGGGTAGGTACAGGTGAGGGAAATCCACGTAACAGTCTTAATGGTGGATATGGTCTTTATAAAAGTCTTGATGCAGGTAAAACCTGGAAATTGGTTGGACTGGAAAAAACAAGAAACATTCATAGGATAATAATTGACCCTCAGAACCCGAACACAGTGTACGTAGCTGCAATTGGTTCTCCCTGGGGTGAGCATCCTGAACGTGGCGTTTTTAAAACCACCGATGGAGGGCAAACCTGGGAAAAAGTACTTTATGTAAATGAAAAAACGGGTTGTGGTGATTTGGTCATCGATCCCAACAATCCCAACAAACTGATTGCTGCAATGTGGGAACACCGCAGGTGGCCCTGGATATTTAAGTCGGGAGGTCCGGGTTCAGGACTTTATGTAACCTACGATGGTGGCAAGAATTGGGAGAAAAGAACAGATAAAGATGGATTGCCTGCCGGTGATCTGGGTAGAATTGGTTTGGCCATCTCGGCAAAATCTGAAATTGTGTATGCACTGGTGGAAAGCAAGAAAAACGGATTGTATAAATCCGAAGATGGTGGATTTAAGTGGAAGATGGTGAATGAAAACATGGATCAGATTGGTGATCGCCCGTTTTATTATGGAGAAATTCATGCTGATCCGCAAAATGAAAACAGGATATATTCAATCTTCTCTGAAGTCAATGTGAGTGAAGATGCCGGAAGAACATTCCAGCCGCTTCTTCCTTTTTCGTTCAACGGAGTTCATCCCGATCATCATGCCTGGTGGATTCATCCGGAAGATCCAAATTTTATAGTCGATGGCAATGATGGTGGATTGAATATTACCTATGACATGGGCAAGAACTGGCGCTTTGTCGAGAACATTCCAGTGGGCCAATTCTATCACATCAATGTAGATAATGATCATCCTTACAATGTATATGGCGGAATGCAAGACAATGGATCATGGGTAGGGCCAGCTTATATCTGGCGATTTGGGGGAATCAGGAATTCCTATTTTCAAATGCTGGTGTTTGGTGATGGATTTGATATGGCCGCTGACCCGGATGATAACCGGTATGGATATGGTATGGCGCAGCAAGGGTTTTTTATGCGTTGGGATAAACAAACCGGATACAATAAACTTATACGCCCCTCACATCCTGATGCAAAAGTAAAATTGAGATACAATTGGAATTCAGCTTTTGGTCAGGATCCATTCGATAATTCAACTATATATTATGGTAGCCAGTTTGTTCACAAAAGTACGAACAAGGGAAATACGTGGGAGGTAATCTCTCCGGATTTGACAACCAACGATCCTGAAAAGCAAAAGCAACACGAAAGTGGGGGATTGACCATGGATGCCACGGGTGCCGAAAATCATTGTACCATTTTGGCTATCGTGCCCAGCAAAAGAGAAAAAAATGTGCTATGGGTTGGAACGGATGATGGTCAAGTTCAATTAACCCGTGATGGAGGAAAAACCTGGACTAACCTTACTTCCAGAATAGCAGGCATGCCCAAAGGTGCATGGATTCCTCAGATTCAAGTGTCAAATCATAACAACGGTGAGGCATTAGTAGTAGTGAATAATTACCGACAGTTTGATTTTAAACCCTATTTATTCCGCACCAAAGATTACGGTCAGACATGGGAAAGCCTGGTGAATAGCAGTCAGGTGGGCGAAAACAGTTATGTGCTTTCAGTCGTTCAAGATTCGGTTGAACCCAAACTTATCTTCCTGGGCACAGAAAATGGATTGTTTGTCAGCCTGGATGAGGGAAAAACTTATACAAAGTGGACCAGCGGCTATCCGGCGGGAGTGCCCACAATGGATATGGTCATCCAGCCTCGTGAGCATGATTTGGTAATTGGAACATTTGGTCGTGCTATTTACGTATTGGACGACATCAGGCCGTTGCGTGAAATGGCAAAGTCTGGTGTACAATCTTTAAGCAAACCACTCCATGTGTTTACACCTCCGGATGCTTACCTCGCTGAAACCTTGGCGCCAGAGGGAGCCTTATTTCCCGGAACAGGAATGTACAATGGAGAAAATAGACCGGGAGGTGCGTTGATTTCCTATGTAGTAAATAAACCGGATGAAAAGAAAGATGAACCAAAGAAGGAGGAGCCTAAAACTAGCGGCAAGTCAAAAGGAAAAAGCAAAGCGGTTGAACCTGCACCGGTAAAAGAGGAAGTGAAGGATGATAAGACGAAAGTTAAATACGACTCCATTACACTGGAAGTATTTGATGCCCAGAACGTGAAGGTGAGAACACTAAAACGCAAAGCTCCGGAAGACAACGGATTGAATAGAATCTCCTGGGATTTGTCAGGTAAGGGAGAGCGTCAGCCTTCAAGAGAGAAGCCTCGCCCTAATGCACCGGAACCGGGAGGACCTGCAGTATTGCCCGGCACGTTCAAAGTAAGACTTACTTTTGGCGATCAAAAAGATTCAACTACGGTCGTTGTTAAAGATGACCCCAGGTTTCTCAACAACGAACCCAACTTAAGAGCAAGGTATGCTTTAAATGTTGAGTTGGATGAAATGACGAAATTGGTTACCACTGCCACAGACAGGCTGAGAGAGTCAAAGGAAATCGCTTCAGAGTTTGAGAAGAAAATGAAAGAAAGTAAACGCGATGATTTGAAGGATGCCCTTGACAAAACCAAAGCGATGAAAGATTCCATTGACAGAGTAGTTGACTATATTTTGGGAGCGGAGGATAAACGACAAGGGATTACAAGTACAGAATTTCCATCAAGATATTCACATATCGGGACAGCACGCTTTTACGTTAACACATCCCGTGAAGCCATAACGGAGCGTGATACCCGTATGATAAAGAGAGCTGAGGACAATACAAAAGCAATTCTGGATAGGGTTAATAAATTCTATCAGGATCCATGGCCTGCGTATCGTTCGATGATGGAGAAAATAAATATCTCACCATTCAAAAACTATGAACCGTTAAATAAGAATTGATTGATCTTGTAGTAGAAGAAGAAACCCGGGTTTAAAAAAGCCCGGGTTTTTTTATTTTGAGATTCGCACCCAGGAATTTCGACAATCTTCCTAAACAATTACTGAGCATTGAGCAAAGAAAATATTGGACTAGCTTTGTTAATAATAAACCTGTGCAATTCCTAACGCACCCCTAACCCCTGAAGGGGCACCTCAGCCTGCCTATGCCGAAGCGGCTTCGCGCAGGCAGGCGCGCTGGTCCCTTTAGGGAATGAAGGGGTGTGTGGGCAATATACTTTGCACTTAACAAACACTAGCTTTGTGTTTCGTAAATAGGAAATGATAAAAAAATCCATTAAGTATTGGTACGCTTTCGTTATCGCCTCTCCCGGTAAGTCTTTTTGGTTTGCGCTTTTTCTTTTGGTACTAACAGGCGCAATGATGCGGCCTTCTTCTGCTTGCCTTGTTACGCCTTATACACCACTCGGAATTGTAGATCTTGAGTTGGCTTTCAATTCGTCAAGGGCGGAACTAGTTGTAAACACATGGCGGGAAAATCAGTGCAATAACTCTTTGTCGCTGGTCTCTTCTGGTCTTGCTGCCGCAGTATTG
Organism: uncultured Ohtaekwangia sp.; assembly: GCA_964436055.1. GTDB lineage: Bacteria > Bacteroidota > Bacteroidia > Cytophagales > Cyclobacteriaceae > ELB16-189. Next base: position 19,450 of record CAYTBO010000047.1, on the reverse strand, counting down.
AACATCATTATTGATTTTGGATTTATTGCAGCCTATGTCTGGTTCTTTATTGTTTTAACAATTCTTTCATCGCGCCAATCAGAAAATCCAGGTTGGGCTACAGGATTACTTGTTTGTGTTTGTTTGATCTTTGGCTCAATGGATATTATTGAGAACCTCTTTATGCTTTTGTTTATTTACTTTCAATCACTGTCTACTTATACGTTTGCCCTTCCTGCGGTTATTAAGTTTGGATTAATTTTATGTGTGATCTCAATTTTACTGTTAAGGTTCTTCGTAAGATTGGTGACGTCATTGAAAAATTAATTTGCCGCCCCTTAAAAACTTATTTTCTAAAAGTGTTAAGGGGTGGATTCTTTCGAATGAATTAGTAGCGTATGTGCGCTAGGTAATTGGTTCTCCGCATTTCAATTGCAGTCGCACAACAAATCATCAGGGGCGGGCGCAGCCCGCCCCTGATGATTTGCGCGGACTACAACCTTTCTATGGCAATCAAAACGAATTCAGCCGTGCAACAGCGATAGCATTTAGTTCAATGCTTTACATTCTATGAATTTCTAAATCTGCGAGGTTTTCGACTTAAAGTTCTACTTTCTCGCAGATTTTTTCAACGCAATCCAATTTGATTTTATTAGTAAACAAACCTGTTTAAGGTTTTTAAGGTGTAACTAATTTATTTATAAATAAACAACCCCGAACGAGTCGGGGTTTTAAAATTGATAGGATTATTAATTATTTGGTTGCGCCCAGATAGATTGAGTTGAAAATCAATTTGTAAGTATTCCTGGCCTGACCTCTGAACTGTGGTCTGAATCCAAACAAAATTACATTTCCTTTTCCGTGACCGACATTCATCATCGCCCCTTTGTTCTTGATGTATTTATCATGGCCTAATCCCCATCCACTCATCAGAAGATCATTCGAAGCGTAGGTAGCAATGGCTGTGACATCAGGTCTTGGGGCTGGTTTCATTACCTCATTTCCACCCTCAGCTTTTCGGGAAGGAATAATAGTTTCAAACGCCCGGCTTCTTGAGAAGGAGGCTGCAGCCTCTTCCTGCATACCAAATGCAAGCGGATCTTTTGTGTTCACTTTCATCCTTATGATTGAACCAGGAACAAAAAATTGACTTGATGACAAACCTTTGGTTACGTTGTCAACCGCTAAACCGAATGCATCAATAACCAGGTCACAAGCCTGATCAAACATAATAAGTGTACCTCCATTTGACACATATTTATTAAGAGCAATAGTTCCGTCCAGACCAATGCCGCCAACATACGGTTCAGGCATGGTGCCGGGACGATGACCGATCATAATTTCTTCCGGGGATTGTGATGGAAATATAATGGAGGAGTAAACACTTAAATCTTTGCCCTTGATTTCTTCATTGTGCAGTGTGTCGATATCAAATTCAAATTGCTCCAAAACCCAGCGTGTCCAGCCTTCATCAATGTTTGCATCCCATGATTTATAAAGGCCCACTTTGATTTTTTTCATAGGTTTTACTGAACCTGAAGGTTTAGCAGCTAAACCATTGAAAGATATACCTAGCTCTTTGCTGATTGAATTAACACGATCTTGTGTTCCATTACCCTTTTCAATAATAAATGTGCCTGCATGGTAATTGCTCTTTCCCTCAGCAAATGAAGCCTGTGCAATAGAAACTTTATCTCCGGCTTTTAGCAATCTGTTGATGGCTGTTGCCGAAAGATTTTCTCTGTTGTCTAAAGCATAGCCAAACCCGGAGGAACCGGCTACTGTACCGGCTGGCATTGCAATTTCTGAATTTATCCTTTTTATTTTGGTGGTAAATGAATTTGTTATCCGATCTACTTTTACACCCATCGACATAGGTAAAGTCCAACCTGTGAGGTCATAAGGCGCGATAGGTGGACCACCTGGATACAAATACAAATCCGGATAGTGTTGCTTTTCCATAAGATCAGACAAGTAAGGTTTGAATGGTTGCGAGCCGTACATAATGTAGGTTCCGGCATCATACTCCTTTTCTCCAACTTTGAATTTGGTGGTTGCTTCATCAACTTCTATTCCACCACGCAGCATCACATTCACCAAGTTTACAGCCTCGGCTTTATCCCATTGAGTTCTGGGAACAATGTATGCAAAGGCACCACTGGTATCCGTGATTGCATCTTTGCCCATCGAGTAGATATTATAAAGCAGTTCATCATGTTTTTCTGACGCCAGGTCCAACACTGCCATAGATGCTTCGAGCATGTAGTCCACAGCGTCTCTGAAATGTGATTCGCCACCTTTCCATGGATAAGGATAGAATACATCCGTACCGTCTGTTTTCTTCGATGCGCCATCTCGAGCAGATGCGTTTCCAATTATTTTTGGAATAGAATCAGGAGGATAAAAACGCGGAGTAGGAGAGGTATGGGCAGTTTCTGTCAGTATACCGATCATGTTGTGATAATAAGGTGCTGTGCGCATTCCACCATTCCACCACATTTCAAACGTTGTCATGGATACTGCGCCCGGCATTTTTTTCATGGCAAAGCGATTGGCCATGGCAGTTCCGACCAGATTCACACCCGTGGTTACACCCGGATGGATTTTAGAGTTAACCGGACTGCGAAAGGGCGGAATAAAAATTCTTGCCCACGCCGGTGAAGATTGGTGATGATTGTGAATAATCTGTGGATACCACTGATTGTACAATACGTTCATTACCGCTTTGGTTTCGGGCATGTTGCCCATAAACCAGTCGCGGTTGTTATCGTGACCTACGTACTCCTGATAGAGGATGGGTGGTCCTGACGTTTCATAAATGGTTCCCAGATTTTTCTTATACCACGCACCTTCGATATCCAGACCATCGGGGTTGATCACCGGGACGATAAGGGTAACTACGTTGTCTCTAATTTTTTTCATCTCATCTGTCTCCTCAGCAGCTATTCGATACAATAGCTCAGGCGTCATTTGGGCGTGCGCTTTTTCTGAAGCATGCATGCCTCCATCAAACCAAATGATGGCTTTGCCTTCTTTGGCCAACTGCTGTGCGTCTGATTCGGAAATTCGAGCTCTGGCCATTTTCTCACTTATCTCTCTCCACTTGGCCAATGATTTCATATTTTCTTCACTGGATATGAAAATCAATTTAATAGGCCGGCCTCTAACGGACTTCCCGATTTCAGTCACTTTCACACGGTCTGTAGCGGCATCCAATTTTTCGTAGTAGGAAAGCATCTGATCATAGGTTGCCATTTTGTAATCCGCTCCAGGTTCAAACCCAAAGGTTTCTACTGGCTTTGGAATTTGTGCGAAAGTCCAACTGGTCAGCATCATCGTAAATGCCATCAAAGTGATAAGCTTAATCTTCATCATGATATGATTTAGTTATTAGAATTAATGTTCAAGTGAGAAAGATAAGTAATTGCCATAGACATCTCGCTCAATATTTGATGATGTGAATATTTTACCGCTGAGCGGGAAAATTCATAAAATCGTAAGCCTATTTGCTGACTACCGCTATACATTCAATTTCTACCCTTGCGTTGAGTGCCAGGCCGCTGGTTCCAAACGCACTGCGGGCCGGCTTTTGACCCGGAAAGTATTTTATATACTCTTTATTAAATTCACTCCATTCATTGATGTCGGCCAGCATGATGGTACACTTCACAATATTTTCCATCGAGGAACCATTTTGTTCCAGCACCCTTTTTATATTTTCAAAAACTTGTTTTGTTTCATTCTGTATTCCGCCTTCTACAAGTACTAGTTGTCCCGGTCTATTTCCAATCTGACCTGATAGGTAGATGGTATTATTTACAATCACCGCTTCGGAGAAGGGGAGGTTCAAACTTTTGAATTCTTCTGAAGTATTAAAAGCAACTTCATTAACAGGGCGCTGCGTGCACGACATTAATATTGTAGTGCCAATGAATACAATAAAGAATTTATTCATGATTTTTTCTTTTTTACAGGTTGAGTTCTTTTTGGCGCAACATTTGGGCAAACTGTTTTGTGAGCTGCATTGAGTGCGTCTTTTAAAATTCCTCTTTTGATCCTTTTTTAACTCAAAACACGTCCAGCCATGCTTACCCCATTTGCCTTTAACCGAGTAAATAATTGATACATTGTGTAGACAAAAAACGATTGATCAATTTCACTTAGCTTCATCACAACGGTTCTGTTTAGCGTATCCATGGTAGCAAATATTTTCTTGTTGACCCGAAATGATGTCTTTTCAAAATGAGGTGATTCAATCACATCAGGAAAAGTGAGCGCATATTTTCTAAAATCTTCAACAGCTACCATTTTTCTACTTACAATAATCTATCGTGGTATTATATAAAACTTTTGATAGTTCAGTTACTGAATCTAACTCCACCCACTCGACTGCCTGATGGATTCCTCCTCCTTTGGGACCAATGATTACGGTTTCAATTCCAGCTTCACCAAATAGGCCAGAATCTTCCCACCAGGTGTGTCCAATGAATTTTATTTTATCATTCTGGAGATTTCTGGAAAGTGTTGTTACAATGTCGGCAACTTGGGAGATTTCATAAGGGTTTCTCCAGATTATAGATTTGAGATTAGCATTAAAGTCTTTGTCTGATTCGGAAATATTGTCCAATATTGACTGCAACTCTTCATCTACATCTACTTTATTTTCCCCGGGTATCGTTCTGCGCTCCACTTGAATTGTGCATTTTCCTGAATAGATAAACAGACTCTGACCGCCCTGAATGAATGGTACGTGTAAGGAAGCTTCGCCACACAGCGAATGAGAAGGATTTTGAGCTAAACGTTCGGCCAACACATTTAAACCACCAAGAACCTTCCCCATTTTAAGGTTTGCGTCAATCCCAATTTTGTTCAAACCGCCATGCGCTACCACGCCTTTCGTGGAAATTTCATAAACACCAAACCCCCGGTGACCGAGGCAAATTTGTAGCTCAGTCGGTTCAGTAACGATACATGCATCTGCCTTATGTTTTTTTAAAAGTTGTTCTGTCCCGACTGATTCATATTCTTCATCCGCAACGAATGTCAACATCAAGTCACCTGAGAGATTTTGTTTGGCATCTGAAATAGCTTTTGCAACCCCCAGCATAGCCGCAATACTTCCTTTCATATCATATGATCCTCTCCCAAACAGTTTGCCATCCCTGATGTTAGACTCGAAGGGTGCCTCCATGCCATGCACACCTACCGTATCCATGTGTGCATTTAGCATTAGCGATTTGCCATTTTTTTTACCTTTCCAGATGCCGTATACATTTATTCTGTTTTCGGCAATCACCTCTATGGAAGTATGAAAGCCCAGGGGTTGCAACACGCTTTGAATGTATTCCCCAATTTCCTTTTCTCCTCCACCGCCTGATTCAAGTGAAGGATTCACAGAATTGATTTTGACAAGATCTATAAGGCAGCGCGTAACAAAGGAGGAATCGGTCATACCGGGGTAATAGAAGGAAAAATAACCAATGGATTACCAGATCTGCAACTCAACTTACAGGGATGGTTCTCCTTTTCCAAACCCAACGCAGCACCACCACCATTTGAAAAAGTATAACAGGTAGGGTAACCAGCAACATCAATTCCCACCCTACCGCATATACGATCCAACCCGCTGATAAGGCCGCAACAGCTTGTGTGCCAAACACAATAAATTCATTGAAGGCTTGAACTTTGAATCGTTCGTTGGGTTGATAAGACCGGGGTAGCAACGTGGTTCCTCCAATAAATAGAAAATTCCATCCAATGCCCAACAGGATCAAGGACATCCAATAATTTACCAGCTGATGACCGGCATAAGCGATCGCGATACAAACGATGTAGGCAGCAAGCCCAACTATCATCATCCTGGCTATCCCTAATTTTTTTACGATATACGCAGCGATCAGGGAAGGCAGGTACATGGCAACGATATGACTTTGAACGACCCATTTGGTATGCCCTAGGGAATGTCCGTCCATGACGTGCATGCTCACCGGTGTGGCGGTCATAATAAAGCTCATCACCGCATACCCTATTGCTGCGGCCAGTATGGCAACCCAAAAAATATTTTGTCTTGCGATCTCCCGAAGAGGGCGGGGGCTTTGTGATAGGTCAACCATTTCAAACTTCGGATTTTTGAATGCCAGCAACACAACCCATGCCAGTGCAAAAAGGATGGCTAGGAGGAAGAATGAACCCAAAAACTCGGTTTGAAATAAATTCTTTCCGAATACCGCAGTCTCCGGGCCAATGAAGGCAGCAGCAATTCCTCCCAGCAATACACTGGAAGCTGCGTCTGGGATTTGGGCAGCGGGAACACTCTCCATTGCGGCAAATCGGAATTGCATTACGCAGGCACTTGTTACTCCAAATAAAAAAGTGCTGGCGCAGAACAAAATAAAGTTTTGCTGGAATAGGGCCAGTGAGGCAAAACCTGAATTGGCGATGGAGTAGATAAGAATTAGCAGAAATGACTTTCTCCTGCCTATTCTTTTCATCAATAAGGTCACGGGCACCACTGCCGTGGCGGTGCCAATGATCATGCACGCAACTGGCAGGGTAGCCAATTTTTCGATCGGGGCTATTTTAGTTCCAATCAAGCCGCCTGCAAATACCACAAGGCTGGTTACCGACATCATCAGGGCCTGTGCGACTACCAGAAGCCAGACATTGCGCGGTAGGTTTTTCATTTATGTCGGGTGCTGGAAAAAAAGTGAATACAGTTCATGCAAGGGCGGTAGGCTTACGGGGTAATACTCCTTAGGGAATGATAGAGTTGTAAACAAACCCATGCATCGGTGGCGGCATAACTAATTTGTTTTTCCGTATACTGATCAGCTTCCCAATTACTCGTTTGGGCGCTTTTGGAAATTCTGAAACCAAGGATCAGGCCGGCCAGTTTTTTTACACTTTCTACTTCCAGGCCTGCATTTTTTGCAATGGAAGAAAGCTCCACAAATCCATCGGCATTAAAATTGACAAGTTTTTGCAGCGCTTTAATGTCATCCCTTATGCCAACGCCTGCTTTCAGGATTTCATCGTTTTCCAGAAAGGAAATCAATTCTTTCGTAAGTCCTGTATAATTCAATCTAAAAAGAAAAACCTTTTCCGGAATAGCAAGTTGAAGCAGGGAGACGTTGAATCGCTGACCTTTGGTGAAACTTGGCCTGGTCTCCGTATCGAAGCCTACCACCTCATGATCCCGGATTTCGTCAAAGGCATGAATAATTTTCTTAGGCTCAGTTACCAGATGAATATCACCGGAAAAAGCAGAGATGGGGAGCGTGTTTAGCTCCTCATTGGAGATGGATACTCTCTGAATACTATGCCTTGGCAGGTTCGGCATCCGTTAATCTTCTTATTTTATAATTAATGTAAGCCTGGAATACAGTCATCAGCGGACTGATGATACAAAAGAATGTGTAGGGTGCGTAGGCCATGGTCGCTACTCCCAATACACCTGCTTGTGTTGCCCCACAGGTATTCCACGGTATCAGTACGGAAGTAACTGTTCCTGAATCCTCCAGGGTCCGGCTAAGCAATTCAGGTTTATAACCACGCTCCCGATACGTGCTCTCAAACATACGTCCCGGTACAGCAATAGCCATATACTGATCAGATGCCGTAATGTTAAAAAAGAGACATGTTGCTGCTGTTGAGGTCACCAATGAACCTGTACTGTGAGCAAATTTTATGATTTCCTCAGCGATTCGATGCAACAGACCGGCTGACTCCATCACTCCACCAAAAATCATTGCTGTTAATATCAACCAAATGGTATTCAACATGCCGGCCATTCCACGACCCGTCAGCAAATCGGTGATCATTTGATTATCCGTTTGCACATTGATGGTCGTGGTCATCGCTTTCATTACGGCAACAAAGGAAGACTCGAGATAGTTACCCTCGATACCTGAGATTTGATTAACTATTGGTGCTTGAAATATAATTGCACAAACTCCACCCAGCAGCGATCCAATAAGCAAAGCGGGAAGGGCAGGCATTTTCTTAACGATTAGATATACAACTGCAGCAGGGACCATGAAAAGAAGGGGGTTTAAATTAAAAGCATTTTCAATGGCCAGCAACACGGGTTCCGTGTTGGTTACTTCAGTTGAAGTATCCTGCAAAAATCCCCAGGCCAGGAAGATGATTAGAGTAATTACAAAACTTGGAATGGTGGTTACCGCCATGTATTTGATGTGCGTAAAAAGATCTGTCCCAGCCATTGCGGGTGCAAGATTGGTAGTATCGGAAAGTGGAGACATTTTATCGCCGAAATAGGCACCAGAAACGATCGCACCGGCGATTACGCCTTCATGTAATCCCAAGGCTTTACCGATCCCTAGCAAAGCAATACCAATGGTGGCCACTGTGGTCCATGAACTTCCTGTCGAAATAGAAACGATAGCGCATGCAATACAGGCAGCGACTAAAAAAATGGTAGGGTTCAAAATCTTGAGGCCGTAGTAGATCATAGCGGGTACAATACCACTCAATAACCACGTACCGGATAAGGCTCCTATCATCAATAAGATAAGCATCGCACCCATGGCTGAATTGATGCTTTTCAACATACTTCTTTCAATCTCTTTCCAACTATATCCCAGTTTGACTGATACGATCCCTGCAACTGCTGCAGCAAGTAGCAACCCTATTTGATTTGCACCACTGGTAGCATCAGTACCTAAGACCATTACGTTGGTAGAAAGCAAGGTGATTAGAACAATGATTGGTATCAGGGCCTGTAAGAGGGAAGGCCTCTTCTTATCCAGTGTCATGTGCGGTCCATTAGGTTCCACTATTATTTAAAGCATTGAAGATAATAATATTTAGCCATTACACTAATCCGGTATCCGATGTTGATTTCTGTAACTCTTGTATACTTCTCAAAAATCCATACCTTGTACCAGAAATGAGCATCAACGCGCCTGACACCTCCAAGTTTCCCTGGGTCATGATCCCCGGATTGTAATTCCGCGCTTTCTACTCCCAATTCAATTTCCTGATTACTTCAATATTCACGTCAGTGATTGATGTGATATAAATTCCACTAACACCTCATGCCAATACAAACACCTTTTCATCCCCGAACATCCGTACTCAATACCAAAATGGATTGGAAAGATTGGGGTGGTTACTTTGCAGCCAATTCTTATAATGTGGTCAATGACTTTGAATATTATGCCTTTCGCCACTCGGCGGGGCTTGTTGACATCACGCCACTCTTTAAATACAAGGTAACCGGAAAAGATGCCTGTCTTTTTTTGTCCAGGCTCGTAGTCAAAGACATTTCGCAATTGAAATTGAATCAGGCCACCTATTGTTGCTGGTGCGATGATAAGGGCATGGTAATAGATGATGGAACGGTCATGCGATATGGTGAAAATGAATATTTCGTTACGGCCGCTGACCCTTCCTACTCGTGGTTTTCAAGATTTACTAAAAAACTGGATGTGCATATCGAAGATGTTACCGATAGTATATGTGCTCTTGCTTTGCAAGGACCTATGTCCAGGAATATTTTAAAGAAGGTATGTGATGCTGATTTAGATACACTGAAGTTTTTCTGGACCACCAGTGCGAAGGGCGATGGTTATGAGTTTAAAATTTCGCGTACAGGATACACCGGAGATTTGGGTTATGAATTGTGGGTAGAGAATGAAAAAGCTTTATCCTTATTCGATGCGGTATGGCAGGCCGGACAGGACTACAACATCAGAATGTCTGGAATAGCCGCATTGGATATAGCCAGGGTGGAAGCTGGACTGATTATGAATGGTGTCGACTATCACAGTTCATTGCATGCGTTGATTCCCGCTCAAATGAGTTCGCCTTATGAGTTGGCCCTTGGCTGGACTGTCAATTTAGATCGCGAACCGTTTATAGGTCAGCGTGCGCTCAGAGCAGAAAAGAAAAATGGATCGCGCTGGGCCATGGTAGGTATTGACATTGACTGGCCAGAACTTGAGGAATTATATAATAAACACGGTCTCCCTCCAAAAGTAGCGCCCGGTGCCTGGCGGCATTCGGTACCTATCTATCACCAGCATCAACGATCGAAGCAAGTGGGCTATGCCACCAGCGGAACATGGTCGCCCATTCTGAAGAAAAACATTGCCCTGGCCACCCTGGAGATTGAGCATGCCAACGAGGGGACTGAAGTAAACTTTGAAGTAATGGTACAACACCATCGGCATACGGTGCGCGCGACTGTTGGCAAACCACAATTTTATAACCCGGAGCGGAAGCGATCAATCCTAAATAAGTAAATGATGACTAAGAAATACGATGCAATAATAATTGGAGGCGGTCACAATGGATTGATCAATGCGGCCTATCTGGCAAAAGCGGGAAAAAAAGTGTTGGTGCTGGAGAAAAGACATGTCCTAGGGGGAGCTGCTGTATCAGAACAAATATATCCGGGCTTTACTTTTTCTGTTGCCAGTTACGTGGTCAGTCTTTTCAGACCACACATTATCAGGGAACTGAATCTGGCACATCATGGCTATAGTATTATCCCGATGGATGCTTCCTATCAGCCGTTGCCTGATGGAGATATTGGTCTATGTCGCTGGGGTGATGCGGCACGCACGAGAAGAGAAATTGCGCGGTTTAGTAAAAAAGATTCCGAAGTATATGGTGAGTTCAGCAAGGTAATGACCCACATGGCCAAGTTGGCCAAAGAAGTCATTGATCACCCAGCTCCTGACGTAACTTCTATTAACCCAAAGGAATTGGCCGGCTTGTTGAGGATGGGAAAGGTTTTCAAGAACCTGGGATCTGAAATGCTCTACATTAATACCAAACTACTTGCGATGAGTAGCGCAGATTTTCTCGATCTCTGGTTCGAGTCGGAAATACTAAAAGGGCCCATGTCGGTAAGCGGAATCATCGGTACTTACCTTGGTGTTCGTTCTCCTGGTACCGCTTATGTGCTTCTTCATCATTATATGGGTGAATTGGATGGTGCATTTCGTTCGTGGGGTTTTTCCAAGGGAGGTACGGGTGGAGTAAGTCTTGCCTGTGCCAGTGCGGCCAGGAGTTTTGGGGCAGAGATTAGAACCAATACAGGTGTCGCTCATGTGAAGATCAAAAATGGAAAAGCTACCGGTGTGGTGTTGGACAACGGAGATGAAATAGATTCCAAAATTGTGGTCTCCAACCTTGATCCCAATCGTACCTATTTGAAAATGATTGGAGAAAGTAATCTTTCACCCGATATCACCACTGAGATAAAGCGATTTAAGCTTAGAGGCAGTTCTGGAAAAGTCAACTTTGCATTGAGTGGGGTGCCCAATTTCTGCAAGAAACGAGATGGGTTAGATTTCATGAAAGGTGATATTGCCATCGTGCCCAATGTGGACTATGTGGAGCGGGCATACGATCAGGCCAAGTATGGCGAGTTTTCGACAAGACCCTACATTAATATAGTAGTACCATCTCTTACTGATCCCACGCTGGCCCCTCCTGGCAAGCATGTGATGTCATGCTTTGTGCAGTATGCACCATTTAATATTAAAGAAGGTGCCGAGAACTGGCCCAAGCTTGCTGAGAAATTCGGAGACACCGTACAGGAAACAATAAAAGAATATGTGCCCGACATAGATAGTCTCGTTGAGCATCGACAAGTGGTAACGCCATGGGATATGCAGGAAACTTTTGGTTTGACTGAGGGAAATATCTTTCAAGGAGAATTAACACTGGAACAATTGTTATTTCAGCGACCCATTGCCGGTTATGCGAAATACAAAACACCAATAGAGAATTTATGGATGTCGGGATCAGGTACCCATCCGGGTGGCGGAATTATGGGATCCGGCGGTGAGTTGTCTGCCAAATCAATTCTAAATGAAAAAGCAATATGAGCAAGTATGATATAATCGTAATTGGAGGAGGTCATAATGGATTGACCACCGCTACGCTACTTGCTAAGGCAGGAAAGAAAGTGCTTCTTGTTGAAAAAAGAAACTTGTTGGGTGGGATCGCTGCGGGAGAAGAGTTTCATCCTGGCTATTTTACCACCGGCTTGCTGCATGACACAAGTTGTGTCAGGTCAGCGGTTGTCAAGCAACTGCAGTTGGAGAAACATGGATTAAAGATTACTAACCAACGACCAGCAGTAGCCATACTCTCCAAAGATGGAAAAAGTGTTACCATTCATTCGGATGTCAACGCGACAGCAGAATCCATAAGTAAAATTTCATCAAAAGATGGCGAAGCGTACAAAGCCTATCAGGAGTTTCTCAAGAAGGTCAGTAAGGTGATTAATGATTTGATGGATAACCCGCCTCCTGAAATTGATGTTGAAAATCTGACGTTGGCCAGTCTGGTGGTGCTGGCAAAAAAGGGAATGATCCTGAAAGGACTAGGCAACAAATCGATGATGGAGTTGTTGAAAGTAGCGCCAATGAGTTTGGCTGACTTTTTAAATGAAAAATTTGAAACCTCATTGGTAAAAGCAGGTCTGGCAGCTCCTGCATTATATGGATCTTATGCCGGACCCTGGTCGGCCTACTCAACGATCAATTTGTTACTTTGGGAGTGCGCATCAAGGAATTACGTTGCGGGTGGACCGCAGGCGCTAATAGATGCTCTGGCCAAAGCAGCCAGGGAGACAGGTGTTGAAATAAGGACGGCTGCTGAAGTTGAGAAAATAGTTTTGAATGAAGAAGGAGAAGTAAAGGGAGTGCGACTAAAAGGAGGTGAAGAAATAAGTGCTCAAAAGGTGGCAGCGTCATGCTCGCCGAAAGAAACGTTCCTCAATTTATTCGATGCCTTTGAATTGGAATACGAACTCGATTACTGGATCGAAAAAGTGAGAAGCCGAGGCACAACGGCCAAGGTGAATTTAGCGATTAGCAAATCGGTTGAATTCAATGGGCAGGCGGTTGACTTTGCTAGAACAGGAAATAGTTTTGATGAAATGGAAAAAGCATTCGATCCGGTAAAGTATGGAGACGTGACGGATAGTCCATTTCTCGATATACATGTTCCAACGTTGTCCAACTCATCATTAGCTCCGGCAGGTCATAGCGTGGTGTCGGTGTTGGTGCACCAGGTTCCCTATCATTTCAAAGCAGGTTGGGACACTGAGGCTAAATTGAAATTAGGAAATGACGTGCTTCACACAATGGAGATCTATTCACCAGGTATTTCAGAAGCGGTAGTCCATATGGAAATCCTTTCTCCTGCCGATCTGGAAGAGCGCTATACACTTACCGAAGGACATATTTACCATGGAGAGCATTTTGTGGATCAATTGATCACGCGACCAATACCCTCCTGTTCAAGTTATTCAACACCAGTTCCAGGATTGTATTTGTGCGGCAGTGGCTCACATCCGGGTGGTGGTATTACCTGCGCTCCGGGAAGTATGGCTGCAAAGGCAATACTCGGATAGCTTTAAATTCAAGCTAACTGTTTACGTAATGCTCATCTTGCCAGGAATGGATGGAGAAGTTCGCCTTGCGACTTTGTTCACTATCATTTCAATGGCTAACTTACTTGAAAATACGTCCAACTATGTTTGAACCTGCCAGGATACTTGAAAAAGCAAAAAATTCATCTTTTTACCGAGGTCTTCTCAACTTCTCTCTCGATTCAATGATCCCATTTAATAAGCCGCATGGATTCAGTGTGGTTGAAATAGGAGATTACCATCTTAAAACCAAGATACCCTATCGCAAAAGAAACTGGAACCACATAAGAGGCTTACATGCCTGCGCGCTGGCTACCTTATCGGAGTTTACAACCGGTTTTTTGTTGGTGGCAAAATTGGATTCAACCAAATACCGGCTCATTATGCAAAAACTGGAAATGAACTATCATTATCAAGGCAAGATGGATGCGTATGCAAATTTCGATGTAACCGAAGATTGGCTGAAAGAAAAAATCTACGACCCGCTGAAAACGGCTGACGCGATTGTCGTGGTATGTGAGGTAAAAATTCATGATACGAAGGGAAACCTGCTGACCACCGGCTTTGTCCACTGGCAAATAAAATCGTGGAGCAAGGTAAAAACCAAGGTTGCAGCGTAAAACAACTTGCCATTCAGGTTTACAGTATATGAAGTCAGCACCGACATTTAAAAATCTGGAATTTATTGAAGGTCCGTTTCCTTCATCATATAAGACTGACTATGAACGCTCGCTGTTCAATACACCGGAACACCGGCAATTGCAAAGCAAGTCAGGCTGGGTTGAATACCATGCTGTCCGGAAAGATAAACACCTGGTAGTTGGTTCGATTTATTTTTGTGTAAATGAAAAAACAGCCACCAGTCCGCTTCGGGCTCCATTTGGTTCTTTTGAATTATCCGAACGAATCACAACCGAACAATTGTATCATTTTATTTCATTCTATGAACAACAACTGCGCAAGCAAAAGGTAAGTCAAATCGAGATCAAAAATTATCCGGAATTGTATCACCCGAAAGCACATAATATTTTATCCGTCTTGTTAACTAATCATCGGTATAAAATCAGTAAGGCCGAGTTGGGTGCATGTATATTAGTAGAGGATGTTTCATTGGAGGTAAAAATGGATACTTGGGAGAAAAGAAAACTACGGCAGGGAGTAAAATCTAACCTGACGTTTCGTCCTTTGCCGGCTAGTCAACTTAAGGATATTTATTTTTTTATAAAGAGATGCAGAGAAGAGCGAGGGCAATCCCTCAGTATGTTGTGGGAAGAGATTGCCAAAACGGCTAATCAATTGAAGGGTAACGTTGCGTTGTTTGGTGTGTTTCAATCGGATGTCCTGATTGCTGCATCGATTTCCATCCGGGTGTCCAAAAAAATTCTTTATTATTTTTATTCAGCACATCCAAAGGAATCGGATCCTCTTAGTCCGGTGGTTTTCTTGATTCACTCCATGTATAACTGGTGCAGGGAGAAAAAAATTTCCCTGCTTGATTTGGGTACATCCGCGCTGGGCGGCAAACCCAACTTCTCGCTAATTGATTTTAAGTTGAGAATGGGAGCGCTTCCTTCCATGAAACTTACCTTGGTAAAGAAACTCAACTAGCATGGACAAGCCGCTGGTGACCGTTATTTGCCTCAGTTTTAATCATGAAGAATTTGTAGAAGAAGCATTGTATGCAGTAATTAATCAAACTTACTCACCTATCGAATTGATTATCGTAGATGATGCCAGCGAAGACGGCAGTGTAGCGCTTATCAATGAGTTTGTGAAGAAATACCCAACCTCAAAATTTATCAGGCATGAACGCAACATGGGTAATTGCATTTCATTCAACCAGGGCTTTAAACTTTCTGACGGGAAATACATAATTGATTTAGCCGCTGACGATGTGCTTATGCCAGATCGGATTGAAGCTGGTGTCAAAGCCCTGGAGGAGGCAGGTAATGATTTTGGAGTTCAATTTTCAGATGCAGAGTTAATCGATGATGCCGGTGCACCTGGGGGCCTTCATTCGGACAAATATCCTCATGACTCAATTCCTCAGGGAGATATTTATCTTGATGTGATAAACCGATATTTTATTTGCAGTCCTACCATGCTGATAAAAAGAGAAGTGCTGGAGCACTTACAGGGATATGATGAAACATTGGCTTACGAAGACTTTGATTTTTGGGTTAGGTCATCCCGGCAATACAAATATCTGTACTTACCGTCAGCGCTGGTGAAAAGAAGAATTTTGCACAACTCCATGAAGCAAGATCAGTTTCGGAGGGGCTCCGCTCAATTGAAATCTACACTTGAGATTTGTAAAAAAATCAAGGTGCTAAACAAAAACGAAGTTGAAAAGGCAGCTTTAAAAAAGAGATTGTTGTATGAAATTAAGGTTAGCCTAAGATTGTTTGATATGGGGTTGGTCTTAAACTACCTGAAGTTGATGATCAGGGGAAAATAAAAACTATTTTCTATTATCCTCTCCACTTACCATACTCACATAGCTTTCATATCTGCTCATTGCAATTTCACCACGCTTCACCGATTCCAGTATGGCACACCCTGGTTCTGAAATGTGAAGACATCTGGATCCGAATTTGCAGTTTAGCCTTCGATCTCGCATTTCAGGGAAATAATCAGAAATTTCCTGCTCACTCATTTCCACCAATCCCCATTCCTTCACACCGGGTGTATCGATTATAAAGGTGACAGCACCCAGTGCAAACATTTCGGCAAAGGTGGTAGTGTGCGTTCCTTTTTCTGAGTACCTGGAGATTTCTTTCACCGATTGATTGATCGTGTCGGAAAGGCGGTTGAGCAGGGTGCTTTTTCCTACACCTGAATGGCCTGCGATTAATGTAGTCTTTCCTGCCAGCACTGATTCTAGTCCATTCAGGTGTTGATCCGTTGTTGCTGAAATATGAAGTGCAATTACAGCCAATGAACGATACAGCGAAATTAAGGTGTCTTGCTTTTGCGTCTCCTCTTCATCAAGCAGGTCACTTTTATTGAAAACCAAAACCTGTGGTATTCTAAAAGCTTCAGCCGAAACCAGAAACCGATCGATGAATCCCAGTGATGTACGTGGTTGTTTGAGCGTTGCCACCAACAGAACCTGATCCACGTTGGCAGCCAATACATGACTGTGCCCCGTTTTTTTTACCGATTTCCGCTCTATTAGATTTTCACGTGGCAGGATTTCCGTAATGTGTCCTTCCTTTTGATTGTTGTCGAATAGCACAAAATCCCCGACAGCAATGGGATTCGATTCTTTTTTTGCCTCTAGTCTGAATTTTCCTCTTGCCCTGCATGTATAGCTTTGGTTGTCTTCACCGAGTACCGTGTACCACAATCCGGTTGATCTGATAACGCGCCCTTTCATGATTTACGCAATAAGGTATCCACGTAATCAAGCACTTTTTTTGTAGCGCCAAGATTCTCCATGATATATGACTTCGTGACCTCTGCAGCCAGCAGATAATTTTCGGGTCGGTTGATCAGTGATTCGTATTTCATTTTGAAGTCTGCATAATCACTCACTTCAAAAGCACCACCTCGCATGATGAGGTCTTTCGCCTCCTGAAACTTTTCATAGTTTCGATTTCCAAAAAAAACAGGAATGCCATAACAAGCGGCTTCCAGAATATTGTGAAGCCCCTTACCAAGCCCACCGCCTACATAAGCAAATTCCCCATACTGATATAAGCTGGATAGCATGCCGATATTATCAATCAATAACACATCCGCATCGGTATTATTTTCCAGGTGGGAATAGCGGCATACCTTTAGGCTAAGCGCCCGCTCCATGTCTTTCAAAAAGGATTCTTTGATTTCATGAGGGGCAATGATGAATTTCAGTTTTCCGCCATGTTCATTGATATAGGGAGCGAGCAGCTCAAAATCTTCCGGCCAGCAACTGCCGATTACAAAAACATTCTCCGTGCCCTTGAATTGTTTTACATGAGGGATTTCTTTTCGCTGATCAATGATTGCTTTCACCCGATCAAAACGGGTATCTCCTGAGATCGTGACGTGATCTATTCCGATAGCGTTAAGTAGCCGGGCGGAGTTTTCGTTTTGAACAAAAAGATGATCAAATTTTTTTAACGTGGCCCTGAAGAAGGATCCGTATACCTTGAAGTAAACCTGATCCTTTCGGAAGATGGCCGAAACGGATACGAGCGGAATTTTTCTTTTATGGAGTTCATGAGTGTAATGGTGCCAAAACTCGTATTTAATAAAAAAGACAAGGGATGGCTTCACGATCTCAATGAATTTTCTTGCATTGCGGGCCGTGTCCCAGGGAAGATAGAAAATATGATCGGCCTCAACATAATTCTTCCTTACTTCAAAACCGGAGGGAGAGAAGAAGGTAAGCAGAATTTGATAGTTGGGATAGGCGCGTCTGAATTGCTCAATTAACGGTCTTCCCTGTTCGAACTCACCCAACGAGGCACAATGAACCCATGCAATGGGCGCGTTTGCCGGCTGAAATGCCAAAATTAATCTGGAAAAAAGGTCTTTTCTGCCGCTTACAAACTTTCTTGCTTTTGGATTAAACAAGGCGGCAATTCTGAACAAACCGGCCAGGACGTAAATACTAAATGAATACAAGTATGCTCACGTTTAAATGGTCAAGCCGCAAATATAGTTTTTAAACAGCTTTGAGTAGTATTGTAGCCATCGATCTCAATTGTCTTAGATTTTATTACTTTTAATGCTTGAATTGATCTTTTGTAAGAATAATAACTTTGTTTTTTAACCGAGAATAAACCCATGTTAATATGAAAAGAATATTTACGTTTTTATTGATTTCATTTACCCTTGGCCTGGCACACCAGGCAAAGGCTCAGGATGATATTGATCAATTTCTTCAGGAAAGTGTTCAAGATGGAGAAAAATTGATTGGAGGATACATTACTCCGCTAATGAATTCCCTAAGTGTAGGTATGAATCAATCCTGGTATAATACCGCCAAGCCGCATAAAGTGGCAGGGTTTGATTTAACAATGACAGTGAGCCTGATGTACATTCCGGATTCAGATTTGCTTTTTGATGCGAATAGCCTAGGGCTGACAGAACTTGCGGTTGTTGACCCGATCACGGGAAATACCTTACCCAATGGAAATATTCCTTCCATTTTTGGACCTGATACACCTCCAACCTTCTCTTCAACTTCTACCCTTGGAATTCCTACGGATGATTTTGAAGGACCCGGTGGAATTGATTTAGAAGCGGAAATTAATCGAAATGCGATACCCCTGCCGATGGCTCAGTTGGGATTTGGTTTACCCAAAGGCACCGATATTAAATTCAGGCTTATACCAAAAATCGATGTTGGTGACGGACAGTTCAATTTATTTGGTATCGGTGTAATGCACGATATAAAGCAACACATTCCCGGTATTAAGGATCTTCCTTTTGATCTCTCTGCGTTGGTTGGTCATACCCGAATGAAACTCGACGTTCCTTTCGATGAACCCGATCAGCGAGGATTATTTGAAGTAAACTCTACAACCATTCAGGGATTGATTTCCAAAAAGGTGGCCGTTCTCACTTTTTATGGTGGACTGGGTTACAACATTGCCAAATCCAAACTTGCCGTGTTGGGAGATTATGATATTGGAGGATCCATAGTAAGTAATCCGGTAGATTTAAGTTTTGCCGCTAATGGATTCAGAGCGACAGCGGGAATGCGATTAAAACTGGCTGTATTCACGTTTCATGCGGATTACACGGTGCAGAAGTACCGGGCGTTGACCGTAGGCTTTGGTATAAATGTGAGGTAGGGGATACCTGATGCAGGATACTGGCAGTGATCTGTTAGAGAGTAAGTCGTTTACAGGAAGTTGACCGTTGACAAAGAGACAGTTGACAACAGCGCTTTGTCAACTGTTATCAGTCCTACTTTATTATACAAGGACATTGAGATAGATGCGTTTCACGCTAAGAGCGCAAAGGTTAATGCAACGCAAAGTAACCGCAAAGAGAACTTGCTTCGCGTACTTTGCTTGTGCCATGAAGTTCTTTTAAAGATGATGAGAAAATGGTTCATCGACA
>CAYTBO010000046.1:0-23750 GCA_964436055.1 uncultured Ohtaekwangia sp. | reverse complement strand
CCAGCTCCAATAAAAAGCCGGTCGTTGTAGTTAGCGCCATACGAAAAGCTCCACTGGGTCTGAGCCCCTCTCGTTTGAATCTCTTCCGATTGGAATGGAATACCCAGTACATCGGTAAAATAAGAGTTAGGATTAGCATTACTATCTATGACCGTACTATCCCCGATAAGGAAGTTTTCAAACGCGAGATGCGTCGGTGTGTTGCGCAAGGGGCCATCAAATTGGCTTACAGGAAATCCTTCCGCATCTTCCAGGAAAAAGTCAATAATGGAGTTGTTTGGATTTGTTGCCTCATAGCTGATGTTTCGGTTAAAATCATTGGTTCGGGCATAGGCAATGGCAAACGTGCCTCCAAGGAATCCGGTTAGTTTGCCGTAGTCATTGTGAAAAGCCAGACTGAGCGCGGGAATATGAGGCGTAGATCGCGTATCGGTTGTAGATTGGCCTAAATATTCGCTTGACGCTGTCGCAAAGTTATATGCAGGGCTTATGGTAAATTCAGATCGGTTGAACATACCTAGTCCTGCAGGATTAGAAAGGGATGAACTGAAATCACCACCCAGTGAAACCTGGGCACCTCCCATTGATTGAATTCTTGCGCTGCCACCTGGGTGTGTTCTGCTGAATTGAAGTGCGGTCTCAACAAAACTTTGTGCCTGAACCTGAATGGAAACAGACATAAGAATTCCCGTAAGCCAAAGCCCTACTCTTTTTCCCATGTACTTGTTACGGTGAAGCAGCTACTAGTTATTTCTTCCTCTTGTCCCTGACTGTGAACCACCGGTTGATCCGCTACGTGTTCCTCCGGAGTTATTAAACGAACTCCTTGAGGGTGAAGCGTTGAAGCCGGAGCTATTTTGACGGCCACCACTGTTACCCCAATTGAAATCTGAGCGAGATGAATTACCTGCGTTGTTATTGGGATTATTCCAAGTACTTCTGGTGGTATTGGTATTCTGATCGCGTTTCCATCCACGATCATAATATTCAGGAGCTGAGGTAGTTCTGCCACCACTTGAAGTTGATCGGGTTGGTGTTGCCGCAGACGTATTGGCATTTCTAGGTCGGGCATAGGTTGCAACCTGATTTACATTTGAACTTCGTGATCCGCGCTTGGATTGCACCGTTCGTCTGCCGAAGGAATCACTGTTATTAATAACCACTACCTGTGTAGGATAGCCGCCCCAGAATCCACCACCCCCCCATGAATTGAAGTTGTTGTAGGGATTCCAAAAATTACCATGTCCAAATCCAAGTCCATTATTAAACCCAGAATTGAATCCACCAAACCCAAGGCCCATTGACATACTTAAGCCAGGTCGGAATCCTCCAAAGCCGTGTGATGGATAGCCCCAGGCGTTAGGATAAAAACCTCCAAAAGGGCTGCCAAATCCTCCCATGGAGCCATAGTAAGGATTATTGAAGGCATTATTTCCAAAATAGGGATTATAAAACGAATTTGGATTGCAGTTACAATTAGCCAGGTTTTGATTTACTCCCGTAGGCTGAAAATCGGGAAGAAAATACTCCTGCTCAATGGCTGAAGTCTTGGAAGTATTCAACTGAGCCGCATATTCAGGATTGACATTTCTTGCTGAATAGCTGTCCGTAGGATTAATTAGGGTGGGTGTTTCGGCAAGATCATTAGTTTTCCTCGTCAATGCCAAATCAGCAGTAATCCTTCGGTCGTTGAGTTTTGCGCGGTCTTTGGAGTTGAAATACATGTCATCAATCTCCTGTCCCTGAGCAGTAAAACTCAATGCCCAAGCCACTAGCACGGTTGAAAAAACGCTTAAATTCTTCATAATTTTCAAATTATTCCCCTCTATAACTTTTAACGTAAAAAACTCTTAATAGATATACTAAAAACAATATTTTGGTCAAAAGGATTCCCTCATAAAGAGCCTATTAAAAACCACATTCCTCAATTCCTCATCTATATTTGCGGTCTTTAACCAAAGATACAAAATTTTAAGTTGATAGAATGGGCAAAGAAATCACTTCCAGAAGCGAAGATTACTCCCAATGGTACATTGATCTAGTGAAAAAGGCGGATCTGGCTGAAAATTCAGATGTGCGGGGGTGTATGATAATCAAACCCTATGGCTATGCAATATGGGAGAATATGCAGCAAGGGCTTGATAAAATGTTCAAAAATACGGGCCATGTAAATGCTTATTTTCCACTTTTCATTCCCAAATCATTTTTGGCACGTGAAGCCAGCCACGTTGAAGGGTTTGCCAAGGAGTGCGCTATTGTAACTCACTACCGGCTAAAAAATGCGGAAGACGGATCTGGTGTTATCGTGGATCCTGAAGCCAGGTTGGAAGAAGAATTGATTGTAAGGCCTACCTCCGAAACCGTGATTTGGAACAGCTATAAGAAATGGATTCAGTCTTATCGCGATCTTCCTATTTTAATTAATCAGTGGGCTAATGTGGTGCGATGGGAAATGAGAACGAGGCTTTTTCTGCGTACATCAGAGTTTTTATGGCAGGAAGGGCACACAGCGCATGCTACACAAAAAGAAGCTGAGCAGGAGACAATTCAGATGTTGGATGTCTATGCTGATTTTGTAGAGAATTTTATGGCACTGCCGGTAATTAAGGGTCGAAAATCAGAGGGTGAGAAGTTTCCCGGTGCGATTGACACGTATTGTATCGAAGCGTTGATGCAAGATGGCAAGGCGCTACAGGCTGGCACCTCACATTTCCTTGGTCAAAATTTTGCGAAAGCTTTTGATGTTCAGTTTGCAACAAAAGAAGGTAAACTGGAATACGTATGGGGTACATCCTGGGGAGTAAGCACCCGATTGATCGGTGGCCTTATCATGGCGCATGCTGATGACGATGGATTGATTATTCCGCCAAAGTTGGCGCCATTGCATGTAGCCATCGTTCCTATTTTTAAAAGTGAGGAGGAACTTCATCGAATTACGGAAAAAGTTGACATGATTTCTTCAGCGTTGAGAAGGCAAGGGTATTCAGTGAAGTTTGATAACCGAGATACACATAAGCCCGGGTTCAAATTCGCAGAATACGAATTGAAGGGAGTACCCATTCGGCTGGCCATTGGTCCTCGCGATTTGGAAAATGGCACTATTGAAATAGCTCGCAGAGATACCAAAGAAAAGAAGGTTGTTGCCATTGACGAAATCCCCGACCTTATTCCGGCATTGTTGGACGAAATTCAACAAAACATTTACAATAAAGCGTTGAAGTTTCGCATGGACAACACCAGCAGCGTGGATTCGTATCATGAATTTAAAAAAATTTTAGAAGAGAGAGGTGGTTTTATTTTGGCGCATTGGGATGGTACGCCAGAGACGGAAGCGGCCATAAAAGAGGAAACCAAAGCGACCATCCGTTGCATTCCGTTGGATTCCCCTGAAGAAGACGGAAAATGTATATATACAGGAAAGCCTTCAAAAAGAAAGGTGTTATTTGCGAGGGCTTACTAAGGCACCAGTATTTCTTATTACATTTACTACTTATGGAATGGTTGGTTGTTGCAGCCTTAATTTTGTTTGGCCTATTGATGGTCATCGCTGAAATTATTTTCGTTCCGGGGACCACATTGGTTGGAATTATTGGGGCTGGCTTTATGATTGCGGGTGTCGTTTCCAGCTTCAGCTATTTTGGTGAGCAGGGAGGGTGGATGACGCTGGGGGCTACGGTGGTTACGTCTGTATTTATCCTTTACTATGCCTTTAAGTCCAATGTGTGGGGAAAATTTTCACTTAAAACATCCATTTCGAGCAAGGTAAATGAGGGAGAAATGGTAGGGATGGCGGTAGGATTGGAAGGAGTAACGATTTCTGCCCTTCGTCCATCCGGCAAAGCGGAAATAAATGACAAGGCCTACGAGGTAAAAACCAATGGATCGTTTGTTGAGGTGGGAACCAGAATACGTGTACTCAAAGTCAATACAAATCAAATAATTGTAGAACCTATTCAATAGAAAATTATGGAAAGTTTGGTGTTTATTTTTATCGTCTTTATCAGTATTGTCGGTTTCTTCATGTTCATGTATTTTGTTCCGGTAGGGTTGTGGATCACAGCCGTGTTTGCCGGAGTGAAAGTGACTATCGGAGAACTTATTGGGATGCGTATCCGAAAAGTGCCACCCGGAGTGATTGTGAACTCATTGATCACTGCCACCAAAGCCGGGCTAACGGTAACTACACGTGAATTGGAAACGCACTTTCTGGCAGGGGGAAATGTACCGAATGTAATTCGCGCTTTGATTTCTGCCGACAAGGCAAATATTAGTTTGAGTTTTAAACAGGCAACGGCCATTGACCTGGCGGGAAGGGATGTGTTTGAAGCGGTTCAGATTTCAGTTAACCCTAAAGTGATTACCACACCAAAAGTTGCCGCTGTGGCCGCTGATGGTATTCAATTGATTGCGATTGCCCGGGTAACGGTGAGGGCCAGCATTGCGCAGTTGGTTGGTGGTGCCGGTGAGGACACCATTCTGGCCCGTGTAGGCGAGGGGATTGTTACCTCTATTGGTTCTGCCAAA
Source organism: uncultured Ohtaekwangia sp. (assembly GCA_964436055.1). Taxonomy (GTDB): domain Bacteria; phylum Bacteroidota; class Bacteroidia; order Cytophagales; family Cyclobacteriaceae; genus ELB16-189. Next base: position 19,226 of record CAYTBO010000046.1, on the reverse strand, counting down.
TCGCACAAAGAGGTATTGGAAAATCCTGATAAGATATCTAAAGTTGTACTCTCAAGGGGGTTGGACGCAGGCACAGCCTTTGAGATTTTGTCGATTGATATTGCGGATGTAGATGTAGGGGCAAACATTGGCGCAAAACTCCAAACGGATCAGGCCAGTGCTGACTTGAAAGTAGCAGAAGCAAAAGCGGAAGAAAGACGTGCCATGGCTGTGGCACTCGAGCAGGAGATGAAAGCCAAGGCACAGGAAGCACGGGCGAATGTGATTCAGGCGGAAGCAGAAATTCCGAAAGCAATCGCACAGGCTTTTGTGAGCGGAAATCTTGGGGTGATGGATTATTACAGAATTCAGAATATTCAGTCTGATACGGATATGAGAAATACAATCTCCGGAACAGGCGAAACCGGATCAACTAAATCGGAATAATAAGATTTAAGATAAAAAAAGAGGCTCTCATGAGAGCCTCTTTTTTTTGGTGAGAGGTCAATTGATGTTAAGAATAATCCAGGGTTGGTCTTGTTTTGCCAGAAACTTATGTGAATCCTTCAGATAGACAAGTTGATCATAGATCATAGGTATGACGCTAAGTCCATATTCCTTCAGTACACCGTGTTTACCATCCCTTGAAATAATTAAATATCCGTTCTCTAAGTCCTGTAATGTTTCAAACTTCGGATCAATCAGGACTTCGCCTTTCATTGATGCTAATCCAACAAGGCCATCGTTGAAAATCAAAAAATTGCCGGTGTGCAATAATTTAATTGAGTCGTACCGGGTTTCTAATACGATTTCTCCTTTTTGATTTAACAGACCAAATTTACTTCGCCTGGCGATAGCAATTCCATTGGAAAACTCAGAAACCCAATCATAACTTGGATTGATAACAATTTGGTCTTGGGTATTAATGAAGCCCCATTTTCCAAGAATTTTTACAGCGGCTAATCCATCCTTGAAGTGACTTATGTTTTCATAGCGGTTGGCAATGCGCAGCCTGCCCTCGTTATCAATAAATCCATACTTACCATTTCTTCTGATTCCCCGAAGCCCCTCATGCTCAGCCGATATGATTTCTGTATCGTCAACTTTCGGGGACGTAGTTCTTTTCAATGTAATTCCATCAAAAGAAATCTCCTTTTCTGTCCCATCTGGAAGAAATTCTTTTAATTTATAACCATCCACGCTTAGTTTATTGTCGGTAAAGTAGATCAATTCACCGTTGAATGTTTTAAAGTGGGTGGTGCCTGATTGATTTATAATATAGTGTTCCTCATCGACAAGTTGCACAGGGTAGGGTTGAGGAGGCAACAGCCAATTTGCTTTGAAATCAATAATGCCATAATGTCCATGGAACTTAACCACAATCTGATCATTCTGAAAATTCATGATTGAATCGTAAAGACAATGAACAACTTCTTTGCCATACCTGTCCACTATGCCGGAGCGTTCGTAATTTTTGACGATGAAAAATTTGCCATTGAAAGGACTAATGTATTCATATGACTTTTCTGACTTTTTTATTCCATAGATATCCCATAACTGCCAGGAAGCCTTTCCCAACAATTGATTTTTGATACGAACAAATCTTTCATCCACTACAATGGAATCATATTGAAAAGGAATAACAATAGAATTGTCAGACTGAATTAGCCCAGCCTTATTTCCTTTTTTTGCTACGATCCGATCTCCTTCTACCTGAACAATTTTTGAGTAAGAGACTGGAATAAGGGGATTGAGTTCATTATCCCAAATGCCAAATTGGCCAATACGCTTAGCGCTGAATCCAAGTGGATTGGGAATAAGGTCATCGCATGCGGTTGAATTAATTATGACATTCTCAGGACTTAAAATTGACCACTTCGTCATTGCCCGGGCCCTGATGATTTTATCGGATTCAATTTTGATCTCTCTGAACTGTGGTTTCACTTCGATTATTCCTTCACGATTAATAATACCTTGTTGATATCCTTCATAAATAATCGCTTTGTTTTTAATAAAGGAAGAAATGCTATCGATGTAGAATTCTGTCAGTCGGATTCCTGCCTCTGAAAAGAGAGCGGTTTTATTTTCATGGTTTTGTACCGCGTACCGGAGGTCGTTGAGCAGAAAAATATTTTTGTGGACAAGCGGTATCACTATGTCTCCGTTAAGCGTGATTACGCCATACTTAAACTCATGTCCGTTTTTAATAAAGACAACAGCACGCAATCCTGAGATTTTAATTCCATCATAATGAAAGGGAACGGTAAGGTTACCCTTTAAATCGATGCACCCCATCTTTGTGGTGACCGCATTCAGTGATTTTTTCACAATGAATCGATCACCACCAGATGGCAACAGATTTAGGTAATCCGCATTAGTTACCCGTTGTTCTTTTAGGTTAATTAAACCCCACCGTTGGTTTTGTTTATATCCGGTAACTTCACCAATAACAGAAAAGCTTCCATCACTCCAGCCTAGTCCTTCAAAAGCCGCGTTAATGAGTATTTTACCATTTTCATCTTTGAGTCCGTACTTTCCATTTTCTTCAAAAATGGCGTAGTCCCCTGCATGCGAGGGATAGGTTCCAAGGAGGATAATCAAGCAGCACACCCACCGTATCATAAAACAAAGGTAGCCTCAATCTTCTAAATCAAATAATGTTGATGGATACTGATGAAAAAAAAATTAAAGAGTTACCCAATAATAGATTTCTCCTTCATTGCTTATTTTTTCCTATAGTTAAATGAGTTTGTAATCCCTCCATCTGTTTGTGTTATTTCCAGCGTGGTTTCGTTCAATGTGGTTAATGTATAGACGTCATCATCGATGTTGAGTTTGGTTTCGTTGTCAGCAAATGACCACGTTCCTGAACCACTAATGCCCAAAATTAAGCCATCATAAGTTCCATTTTTTTTAAAGGTATATTCTGAGTCTTCTAATAAGACCAGAAAAGCACCGGCTAGCGGGTCTGAGGAAGTTCCGCTGTTGTAAAGCCAAGTGAACTGGGTTAACAGATCAGTTTTGGATTTTGGGCCTGAATCTTCATCATCTTTACAAGAGACGAACAAAGCCATTGACACAAGGATGCACGCTGATATAATCTTATTAACTGCTTTCATGATATGAAGTGTTTTGTTGGGTTTGTGCTATGTTAAATTAAAAACAATTGACATTTGAAATGAATAACAAAATTTTGGGATGTCAAGAGCATAATTGTATTCGATTGACCTAATTTAAGATTCAAACAAAATAGGAGCTATTACCTTTTTCTCCCTTTGATGAATACATCAATATCATCAGGATCGTAGTTTACATAATATAAACTTACTTTTCCGTCTACCGTTTCGTCTATTGTTGCAGGAATGGCATTAGTGGTTAAAAACCATCCTGCAGGAAGGATAACCGTATTGTAAGGTCTGCCAAAGGCCCTGTCCCAAACCAGCTCACCGCTAGTAAGAACATAGCGATTGGGATCGGTGTAGGTCTCTTCAATTCTTAGTCTGATGGATTCACCTTGGCGAACAGGTTCATACCATATCACAATGATTTCAGTTTCAGGGGAAATGTTTTCTTCCAGTTTGATTCCCTTTTCCTTTACCTGACCGGCTTTTAGGGTCTCTACGTTCAACGATTCGCCAGTATCCAGGTTCATGGCGGAAGGGTTAGTTGCTTTGCTGCCCGCTCTCACTATATTCAGGTAATAATTTTTACCTTCTCTGGTTTCTGTGTAGTCATGGTATAGCCGGAATGAATTCGTTTCCGGTTGCTGGAGAAAATAAACGATTTCCCTGGTTTGATGAGCTCGTTCAGGAACTTCATAATTAACTCTTGCGTTGCTCTTATCCCTTCCCATGCCGGACGTATAGGAATATTCTTTTTTATCTACTTTTAAGTTCACACGGGCTGGCAATTTACGGGCTTCAATTCGAAAGGGGATTGCAATGGGTCCGCTGTTAACAAAACTTGCTTTTATTCGGCCATCGGATTCCATCATCACCTGTACAGGGTAGTTGCATCGGATAATCTCATATCCGATGGGGAGTACAACAGCATTTCTTTTAATGCCCAACGACCTTGTAAAAACTAGTTTATCATTTTCTATAAAATAACTTTCCGGATCTTTATACGTTTTGCCAATCCAAATTCTGTACTGCGAATTGTTGGCGATGGCGCGGGCCAGGTGAACTTTCAGATACTCACCATTTTCCTCAGCTTCAATGTATCCTTCTTTTTTTGCCTCAACACCACTAACAATTGACCATTCCAGTGTTTTGCCGGTTCTCAGGTCTTTTACTGTATCAATTTTATGCTTACTGCCTTTACGCAGTCCGTTAAAGTAAAAAAGTGTACCCGGTTTTATGGCAGTCACTTCATATAGAATTCGGAAGCTTTGTGTGGCTGGATCCAGCAATTCATACCGTGTATATTCATCATCGGAGACTTGAGATTGTGAAAATCCAAAATGAAAACTGGCTACAAAGAAAACTGTAGTTGCTGCTTTAATCATAAGAAGGAGAAATTTTATTGATTGAATGTATTATAATCTTCCATTGTATCCAAATCCACCTCGCCTAATGGAAAATCTACACTGTCCACCTGCCCGGGATTTTTTTGGATAATTTTCTTTGCTCCATCAACATCATCAATACGCATTAACGCCTCAAAAAGCGATCGATCAAAAAGTACAGGCACTCCAAATGAATTAGCATAGTAAGATGCAACAATAGGCCTGGACGCGATATGGTACTGCGCTGTCAGATTAGTAAAATGTTGGGCGCTGAGATACGGTTGATCGCAAACACTAATAATTACGGCAGGAGTTACTGGAAGATACGTTTTAACATATAGTAATCCCTTCTTAATGGACGAACCCATGCCTTGTGCCCAGTCTGCATTCGATATGCAATGGGCAGGAAGGTCTTCAATTATTTTGGTGATCTCGCTTTCCCTGCTTCCCAGCACAACAATAACTTCGCCAGTTTTTGATTGAATGGCATGCTTAACTATTCGTCTAAGCAATGGTACGCCGTTGATTGGCAGCAACTGTTTTGGTTGGCCCATTCGTGATGAGGAACCTGCTGCCAGAAGAATGATAGGAATTTTGTGTATTGGCGTGATGGCCAAGCTATCCGTTATTTTGTTTATGATCTTCAACCATACCCAGGTAAACCTGTTTGAAAACCTGATCGCTGGCCCGATCCCGTTGATGAATAGGTCCGTTGCGGTATTTCAAAAATCCGCCTGAGCGGTAGCTGAACTTGGATTGTATTTCGGCAATGATGGATACGGCAATTTCATCAGGAGCCTCCGCACCGATATCAAGCCCGATAGGGGAATGGATGCGGGAGAAGTCTTTTTGCGTTAATTGAATTTGCTCTTTATCAAATTCTTCCAACATCTTATCAAGTCGTTTACGGGGTCCCAGTATGCCAATATAAGGAGTATCTGATTTTATTAACTTTTTAAGCACGTCACGGTCGTATTCATAATTGTGTGACATTAATACGCAGGCTGTATACGGTGTAATAGCAAAATTGCGATCTACAAATTGGCGCTCACAAAGTGAAAGCTTATCAGCAGCGGGAAAAAATATAGGCGCTATATGGGCTACACATTCATCCGTGACGGTGACCTGCCATCCGAGTGATTTGGCAAGTTGGCTTACCGGACGGGCATCAAAACCGCCACCAAAAATAATGACAGACAGGGTAGGCTGAACCAGTTCGATAAATACTTCAACGTTTCCATTATTCAGTTTATATTCTTTTGCTTCAGACCGATGGGTGGAAAATAGTTTTATTAAATCTTGTTCAACTAACCCGGATAATGTTGAGTTGGAAAATTGATCGGATAGTATTTGATCTTGTTCTACAATCAATTTTTCGGCTGTACCATCACCCGAAAAAATCGTTGCTACTGCTATTGTATTTGAAGTTTCCACCAATTTAGAAAAAAGATTGATTGGGTTGCCGGCTGAAGATGGATCAATCGGTTCGATCAAAACATCGATTACACCATTGCAACCTAATCCAATGCCTAGGTTTTGATTGCTTTCTTCCCGCGTGTCGTAGGTTACAGTCATCGGCAATTTGGCCGACATCACTTGCCTGGCTTTCCTGAGCGCATCGCCTTCCAGACATCCGCCGCTGATTGACCCCACCCATTTGCCATCGTCTGTGATGAGCATACGTGCACCCGGGCTTCTATAGGATGATCCGCGCACCTTTACCACCGTGGCCAATGCAGCATTTCGATGGCTCAAATCCAGTTTTTTATATTCTGAAATGATGGTTTTAAAATCCTTCACTTTGCTAAGGTATTCTTTAATCCATTAATGTTAAAACAAGTTGTTGAATCAAAGGATTGTTTTCGGGTGTTAATGTAAAAAATACGCGAACCTTCCTTTTACTGCATTCAATTGTAAAAGTGCCCCTCAGTTGATTTTCAGGAATCATTTCATTTGTGCTAACAATGTCTCCCGCTTGTGCAAAAATTTCTGATATTTCTTTTTTTCTTAGATCAAGTGGTATGTCGAGATAAAAGTTTTCTGCAAACAATTCAGGTAATTCCTGCCAATCGGGAAGGTTGGCAAGTAACTCTTCTTTCCGTTGAGCAAGAATGACAGAAACTGGTATTGATCTGGGTTTTAATTGAGCCAATGATACAAGCGTATCCATCACTATAGTGTTGGCATTGCTAGGTGCTCCATACCTTCTGTTGCTGAATGACACAACACCAATTCCATAGTCGGGATAGATTCGCCATTCCGATCCATAGCCAGGAAGTCCACCGCTATGTGATATTCTAAGAATCCCTCGGGAATCTTTTCTCCACCCTAATCCATAAGCATAACCAAAAGTAAATGGGCCATTACTGTCCTGACCCGGTGAGTTTTGATTTACTCTCCAAAGTTGATGCATTTCCCTGACCGTACTTCTCTTCACTGGTCCCGTTTCAGGATCATTTCGTGGCGGCCAGGCGGAAAGATGGAAGGCCATATATTTACTAAAATCATCTATGCTACAAATTAATCCACCCATGGCTCCATAGGAACCATCGTGTAGAATTGGTTCTTCTATCCATTCGCCATTTACCCAATGATAACCTAGTGCTAGACGGTCTTCTGGTATCTCAGTATATTCCCATTTGCTGTCATTCATGTCAAGTGGTTTGAGAATATTCTCGGTAATATAAGTTTGGTAGGAAACGCCGGATACATTTTTTACGATATATCCCAACATGGCGAACCCAAGATTGCTGTATTCATAATTCAGCCCCGGAGCATTCGAAAAAGAGAGTCCGTTCTTGATCAGTTCAATAAGATCCTCGTCTGAGTCATCCAGTTGGCGGTCACCCCATGGATTGTCTTCAGGAAATCCCGCTGACATGGTAAGTAAATTTTGAATTGTAATAGGTGGAGAATCCGAAGTCATGTATTGAATAGTATTCAATTGGGGGATGTACAATGCGGCAGGATCCTGAAGACTAAGTTTTCCTTCGTCCCTGAGTTTCAGAATAGCCATGGCTGTGAAACTCTTCGACATAGATGCAATGCGATATAATGCTTTAGTGTCTGCTTGCCTTTTCGTTTTCAGGTTTGCTTCTCCGGAAGCTCCGGAATGGACTAGCTTACCATCAGCAACAATGCCCCAGGCGATAGATGGAAAGTTATTTTCTGCTGCATATTGTTTGTAGATGTTGTCAGAAACAGTTGCTGCATTCTTTATTTTATCGATTCTGGATTCATCCGTAAAATGTGGAGCGAAATAATCAGGTGTTCCAGTTATGGCCGCAATCTTCTTTTCATTTTTATCAATAGGCTGACAGCCTATCATCAGGCTGATGATGGCAATGGTGAGGTAAATCTTCATTTCTTTACAATTTGGTTTCCTCTGACAAGGTAACGGGTAATTTCCGAATACGCTTGCCGGTGGCCGCAAAAATTGCATTGCACAAAACTGCGCTGATAGAGGGTAATGAGATTTCGCCTAATCCCTCCGGGCTACAATGCGCTGCATCCGAACTTAGTGCCTGTCAGTTCCAGTTCAGCACGCAGCACCCACAATAACGGAGTATCGGGCTCAACATCAACTTTGATGGATTGATTATTAATTTGAAGTGTAAAGTTGGCCATAGTTGTTTTTAGTTAAAGAATTTTATAATGCAAAAATTTAACGTACTGATTTTACTTCTTCTGGTTTTACGGGTTCGCCTTTGTTAGCCCAGGAATTCCTGATATAGTTTAATACATCACTTACCTCTTTATCATTAAGTGAAAAGCCAGCCATAAATCCATAATAGGTGACGCCATTGACAACCATCTCTCCTGAAGCGCCTTCCAACACCTGAACAATTGATCTCTTTTTATCTGCCATCAAATAGTCAGACTTTGCAAGCGGAGGATATACTCCTTCAATACCTTCCCCGTTTTCCATGTGGCAAGTCTGACATTGTGAAACATAGATTTCCTTTCCTCTTTCCATACTGGCCCTCAAATTAAAAGGACTTTGAAAGGATGACAGGCTAAGGGCAAAGATTATTGAGGATCCAATTGGCAAAATGAATTTCATAGAACAGAAAATTAAAATAGAGAGGTCAGGTTTTGTTTGAGCTATCTTAAAGATAACATCAATTGAATCAATATACTTTGACCTCCTTTTTTTTGTTTAGCTTTATGACTTGTCTGTCTACGTATTTAAATCCGTGTGGTTCATAATTTTATGTGGAGGTTTTTGCAATTAACATTTGAACCAATTGGGAATAGCAAGCATCTACTACTTAATGGGGTATTTGTGGTCGTGGTGACATGGGGTTTTAGCCAAAATCAACTTGTTATCACCATCGAGAATATCAAAGATTCGGAAGGTGAAATTTCAGTAGCCTTATTTGATTCCGAGGTCAGTTACCTTGAAAGGCCTTATGTTGGCAAATCCGTACCTGCTATTTCAGGTTCGACTGTTGTGGTATTTGAAGACCTCCAACCCGGTGGGTATGCCGTCAGCGTGATCCATGATTCGAACAAAAATGGTGAACTGGATAAAAACTTCTTTGGGATACCTACTGAAGGTTTTGGGTTTTTAAATGGAGTTATGGGAAGATTTGGCCCTCCAAAATTTGATCAGACTAAAGTGATATGGACCGGTGAAAAACAAAATGTTAAAGTCCCTTTGAAATACTTCTAAATGAAGATGCCGGACTTAGCCCGGCACCTTTCACACTAACCAACCAACCAACTTCACTACTCATTCAGACTCCAATCGTATTCGTAATAGTTCACCTTGTAGGTCGTGGGAACTTTAGCGCTACGATAAATATTTATAAAATCGATCACTGATTTTCCATCCTTGGTGAAATCGCCCCGGTACCATTCAAAAATTTTGGAGATTTCTATAGTTTTTGAATCCGGATTTACTTTTAACCACAGCTTGTTATTAATTGTTTGCGTAGTTCTTGAATTTAATTGTTCTTCTACTTTATTGGGAAAGAATGCTTCATTGATCAAGATAGGGCAACTTTTTGCGGCACATACCAATGCAAAATGAAATCGGGCGTCATCATATTCATTTAATAATTTTTCCTTTTCCAACTCATTTAAGGTTAGCGATTCCCCCGCAACTTTATGTTTTGTTTTATCAAAAAAGCCTTTTATCTCCATAGGTGATTTTACTGGATGACGCTGAACGATTGCATAGATAACAATCAGGTTATATGCGTTTAGATAAAATGCTTTCTTATTCTCATCATCCATAGAATTTATGTCCATCACACCAATTTCATTGTACAGCGTGGTGATTTCAGTTTTATCTTTCTTGATTTCATGGTATGCCACAGATCCATTCTTTACGTGTTTCTTTAAAAATGTATCGGTGTGTGCATAAAATTGCTCTATGTCGGCTGCTTTGGTCATGCACACGAAAAGTAGGATTGCAATAACTGAAAAGAGTTCTCTCATATTTTTAATCATTTGATCAGACCGGTGAATTAGAAATTGCTTTGTTCGTTTATCGATTCTCGCTCCTAGTAACAGTAATTGATAAACAAATGTTCTGCGATTCCAACACTTTGTCCGCTGAAAGACAAACATCCTGAAAGGGGTTTGTGTAATCGGGGTTAGGCAAATTGTAAAATTTTATGTTATTTTCCATTGTCATGAGGTTGACAGTTTATCTGAACTAATCAAAGTACCTTGCCCCTTCAATGAAACGAATTGTGATCATCGGGAACGGCATATCGGGGATCACCGCAGCCCGGCATATCAGAAAGCGAAGCGATTTTGAAATTACTGTGATTTCTGCTGAGACAGAGCACTTCTTTTCCAGAACTGCTTTGATGTACGTTTATATGGGCCACATGAAGTACGAAAATACAAAGCCCTATGAAGATTCATTTTGGCAGAAGAACAGAATTAATCTGGTGAGGGATTTCGTTGAGAAAATCATTTCGGGCGAAAAAAAATTGCAGTTGGCTTCCGGCAATGAAGTAAGTTTTGATGTGCTCATTATTGCCAGTGGTTCAAAGTCGAATAAGTTTGGTTGGCCTGGTCAGGATCTGAAGGGTGTTCAGGGCTTATATAGTTATCAGGATCTTGAAGAAATGGAGAATCACACCCGTGGAATTAAACAGGCTGTGATTGTTGGAGGTGGGCTGATTGGTGTGGAAATGGCTGAGATGCTGCTCTCCCGAAAAATCGAGGTTACTTTGCTGGTTAGAGAAAATGCATTTTGGAACAATGTACTCCCGCTTCAGGAGGCTGAGCTTATTACCCGGCATGTTCGTGAGCATCACGTTGACCTGCGATTAACCACGGAACTTAAAGAAGTTTTGGATGACGGAGATGGAAAAGTTAAGGCGGTAAAACTTTCCAATGGGGAGGAGATTGGTTGCCAGTTTGTTGGACTTACTGTCGGTGTTTCGCCAACTATTTCTTTTCTAACAGGTTCGGAAATTGAAACAAAACGTGGGGTACTTGTCAATGAATATTTGCAAACCAATATACCTGACATTTATGCTATCGGTGATTGTGTTGAGAGAACCTATGATCTTCCGGGCAGAAGAAATATAGAACAGGTATGGTATACGGGAAGAATGATGGGCGAAGTCGTTGCTCAAACCATATGCAGTGAAAAGACAAAATATGAACCTGGCCCCTGGTTTAACTCCGCTAAATTTTTTGATATCGAATACCAAACCTATGGAAACGTTTGGAATGAATTGAAACCCAATGAGGATGAATTTTACTGGGAGCATGAAAAGGGTAAAAGGGCAATGCATTTTGTTTGGGATAAACAATCGAACAAATTTCTTGGGATCAACGCCTTTGGCATCAGGCTCCGGCATGAACTGTTTGACGGGTGGTTGAGAGCGGGTAAGTCTATCGGGTATGTGCTCAATCACCTGGCTGAAGCCAATTTTGATCCTGAATTTTTTGACCGACACGAGGATGACATTGTCACATCCTTCAGCCATCAATTTCCAACGCTTTTCACCGCGTTTAACGCAAAAGAAAATGCACTATGAATAAAATCATTCGCACGACCGGTCTAACGTTATTTCTCTGCTCGCTGGGGGTTTTTCTTTCTTTGTTTTTTTCTTCCTCATTTACCCTGACAAAGGAAATCGTTGAGGCGAAAATAAAACCCGAACACCAACAATCGTTGGAGGCCGGCATGAACAAGTTATTAGGAAAAACATACTCTACCAGTTTTTCATTTGTGAATGCCGTTGATGCGACTATCGAAAATGTCAATACTGAGTTTAAGGCAACCCAACAATGGGATAAGGTAATTTATGATGACTATGTTGGTGTGCTTACCAAGGCTTCTGCATCCGGTTTACTCGTTGATTATACCCTGTTGTTTTTCATTCTTGTTTTTGGCGTTGGAGCGGTAGGGGCTTTATTATTCATGATGCCCAGGTCAAGTACCGAACCTGCCGGAATAAAAAATAATGGAATCTTTCATAATGTACTTAACAATCGTGGATGGATAGGTATCCTTATTGGTGTGCTACTTATCTCGTTCTATATTCTTCTTTATTTTTATGATGCCTACATAATTAATTGGATCATTCTGGTAGAGCCAGCCAAAAAGTGGATTTATCCTCAGGGCGAATCCAGTCAGTGGTTCCTCTATGGATTTTTATACACGTTTGCCGTTGTGGTCATGGGTGTACGTATGATAGTGAAGTATCGTCACAGCAAATACCAGATTATTCGTACCGTTTCCGTTATGTTTTTTCAGTTGGCATTCGCCTTTCTTATCCCGGAAATATTGGTGAGGTTGAATCAGCCTTACTTCGATTTTAAAAACATGTGGCCTCTTGACTACGATTTTTTTGATGCCTGGCACATTAATATGCTTACATCGGGTGGGGGCCTTGGCCTATTTATGTTTGCCTGGGGTATCACATTGTTTATTGTTGGCGTACCTGTGTTTGTATTCTTTTTTGGCAAACGATGGTATTGCAGTTGGGTGTGTGGCTGTGGCGGATTGGCAGAGACAGCAGGAGATCCTTTCCGTCAACTTTCTGACAAGTCACTTAAATCATGGAAAATAGAACGCTGGTTGATTCATGGCGTACTGGTCTTCGCTGTAATCATGACGATAGCCGTTGTTTACAATTTTATCACAGGCACAAATAGCATTTTTGGATTTGATACCTATACCTATCTTCGAAAGCCTTATGGCTTTGCCATTGGATCCATTTTTTCCGGAGTGGTGGGAACCGGGTTTTATCCTTTTATGGGTAATCGTGTATGGTGCCGGTTTGGATGCCCGTTGGCGGCCTATCTTGGTTTTGTGCAGCGGTTTAAATCCCGTTTTAGAATTACTACGAATGGAGGACAATGCATTTCCTGTGGCAATTGCTCAACGTATTGCGAAATGGGAATCGATGTGCGGTGGTATGCACAACGTGGCCAAAATATTATCCGATCTTCATGTGTTGGTTGTGGCGTATGTTCATCGGTTTGTCCACGCGGTGTGCTCAACCTTGAAGTAAAAGATGAAAAAGGAAGATTCGGACAGCCTGTCCTTTTGGGAAACAACAATGTGGCATTGGAGGCTTAATTTTACTGGCGAGATCGCGTAGTCTCTAAAAGGTTCACATGGTAAATCAAAGGGTATCCGTAATTATTCCGGCATTCAACGAAGAGAATGGTATTGGCCAGGTTTTGGCGGATATTCCCAAAGGTCTGGCGCAGGGTGTAATCGTAGTAAACAACGCCTCCACAGATAGAACTGCCAAGATCGCTGCCGGTGCTGGAGCTATTGTATTAAACGAGCCCATTTCAGGATATGGAAGAGCTTGTTTAAAGGGAATAGATTACCTTCGAAAATTTCCAACGGATATAGTTGTTTTTATTGATGCGGATTATTCCGATTATCCGGAAGAAATGGTTGATTTAATTAAACCCATAATCGAAGGAAAGGCGGATTTAGTTATCGGATCGCGTACGCTTGGAAAAAGGGAAGTGGGATCAATGACCCCTCAACAGGTATTCGGCAACTGGCTGGCTACCGGATTGCTAAAACTTTTGTATGGGGTGAGATTTACCGACCTTGGACCTTTTCGTGCCATTCGATATGAAAGACTGCTTGACTTGGATATGCAGGATAGGACTTATGGGTGGACTGTGGAAATGCAGTTGAAGGCAGCTAAGATGAAGTTGAGATGTGAAGAAATACCTGTACGATATAGAAAGAGGATCGGCTTTTCCAAAATTTCAGGTACAGTAAAAGGAACTTTTCTTGCTGGATATAAGATTTTGTATACGATATTTAAGTACTTGTGATGGAGTGGATCATCGTTATCACCTATTCGTTGTCGCTGCTATATATTTTCTTATTTAGCCTCGGTCAGTTGCACCTTACCTGGATTTATACGCGTGTACAAAAGCAAAATGATGCCGGTAAAATTCAAAATGACTATGAGCCCTTAGTGACTGTACAGTTGCCCATCTACAATGAAAAATATGTTGTAGAAAGATTGTTGGACGCAATCAGCAAATTTGATTACCCAAAGCACAAGCTGGAGATTCAGGTGCTGGACGATTCTACCGATGAAACAACAGAAATCATTCTCCGCAAGATTGAATCACTTCGCCCGTTGGGCTTAGATATTAAGGTTCTTCATCGGGAGTCGAGAACTGGATTCAAGGCGGGAGCTTTGGATCAGGGGTGTAAAATGGCAAAGGGAGAATTTATAGCTATCTTCGATGCCGACTTTCTTCCTCATCCTTCGTTCCTAAGAGATACTATTCCGTATCTGAAGCAAGCTGAAATTGGTGTCGTGCAAACCCGTTGGGGTCATATCAATAAAAATTATTCCCTACTTACTCAATTACAGGCATTTGGTCTTGATGCTCATTTCTCAATAGAACAAACCGGTAGAAGTAGGGCCAGGAGTTTTATCAATTTCAATGGTACTTGTGGCGTTTGGCGCAAAAAATGTATCGAAGATGCGGGTGGTTGGAATTCGGATACGCTGACAGAAGATCTTGACTTGAGTTATCGGGCGCAATTAAAGGGATGGAAATTCAAATACCTTGAAGATGTGGAAACACCGGGTGAACTGCCCATTATCATGCCAGCCATTAAATCACAGCAGTACCGATGGAATAAGGGCGGAGCGGAAACGGCACGTAAAAATTTTGGCAGTGTGTTCAAGGCTGATTTGCCAAGGATAAATAAATTCCATGCTTTTTTTCATCTTTTCAATAGCTCCGTTTTTGTCTGCTTGCTGATAGCCTCGATACTCAGTGTGCCTATGCTGTACATCAAAGACCTTCACCCCGATCTGCAATGGGTCTTTGATTTAGGTATTGTATTTATTTTAGGATTTTTTTCCATTACCTTATTTTATTGGGTTTCTTCAAAACGTTTTTATGGAGTGCATGCTGTACGTACCTTCTTAAAACTTTATCCCAAATTTTTAATGATTTCAATGGGTCTTTCACTTCACAATGGAATAGCGGTAGTGGAAGGGTTGCTTGGAAGAAGAACGCCGTTTATCCGAACACCCAAATTCAATGTGACTCTGAAAGGCGATTCCTGGAAAGGAAATGAATACGTAAGGCCTGCACTGAGCGGTATTACAATACTGGAAGGATTTATGTGTTTATACTTTCTTTTTGGAATTGCTACCGGCCTGTATCTACAAGACTTTGGCTTACTTTTTTTTCACGTCATGCTGGTTTTGGGTTTTGGCGGAGTATTCTACTATTCAGTGAAGCCAGTCAATGCCTAGTAGCGAAAGAAAAAATTATTTTCTTGCCTCTGTTTCCCTGATTGTTTATTTATTTCTGGCTTACCGTATCCAACGCCAGGAGTCGATTGAACTGGTATCCGGATTCGCGATTTTGTTTTTCGCCTACCTATGGGTTTATAAAAAAGTAACGAACTTAAGTTTGCCCTTGTGGATTTATGCATCGTTCCTTTTTCGGTTGGCTTTTCTTTTTGCTTTGCCTTCTCTTTCCGATGATTTTTACCGATTCATTTGGGACGGCCGATTGATGGCGAGCGGCATTCATCCATTTGCAGAACTGCCATCTTATTATCTGTCGGAAAATGTTTCGGTTCCGGGTATTGATCAAGGGCTTTTTGATCGATTGAACAGCCAGGCTTACTTTACCATTTACCCTCCCTTGGCTCAATATGTGTTTATGATTGCAGCCATTGTTTCACCGGATTCAATCCTGGGCAGTGTAGTTGTGATGCGAATTTTTATTTTGGCAGCAGAGGCCGCAAGCCTATTTCTACTATGGAAATTGTTACCATTATTTACTATCGATCGCAAGCACTTGTTGATTTATGCTTTGAACCCCCTCGTGATTTTGGAGTTAACGGGCAATTTGCATTTCGAGGCGTTTGTCATATTCTTTATTCTGTTTTCGATATATATGTTGCTCCGCTCTAACGTAACTTTCGCTGGAGTAGGTTTTGGATTGGCTATAGCTGTAAAATTGCTTCCGCTGATGTTGCTTCCGCAATTTCTGACGAGGTTAGGACTCAGAAAATCGCTACTATTTTATTTGATGATATGGCTCACGTGTGTCCTTCTATTTCTGCCTTTGCTCAGCAGCGAAATTATTTATGGTTTTGGAGAAAGTTTTGGTCTTTACTTCAAACGATTCGAATTCAACGCAAGCATCTATTACCTGGTTCGTGAATATGGTTTCTATACAAAGGGTTTTAATATAATTCAATCAGTCGGCTGGAAGCTGGCTCTGATTTCCACATTTGGTATTTTAATGGTTTCATTTTGGCCTTTAGAATCGATAAAAAAAGTATGGGCCTTTAAAAAGGGTATATTCCCCGTTTCGTTTCTGGATACACCCAGGATAATGATGTGGGTAATGTTGATTTATTTCTTGTTTGCTACAACCATACACCCGTGGTACATCACCACCTTGCTCATGTTTACGGTGTTTACTCATTACCGGTTTGTCGTTATCTGGAGTGCGCTTATTTTTCTTACTTATACGGGATATAATTCAGACGGGTATACCGAAAATCTAATTGTCGTTGGGCTGGAGTATGTGGTGGTTATTGGTTACCTTGTTTATGAATTGCTATGGAAGGAAAAAAAATTAGCCTGATCATTTTCATACTAATAGCCGGAATTTCAGGTCGGTGTCAACCCAGCTATGATCAGAAGCTGCAATCTCTTTATAAAAATACGGTTCCGTTGATAGGTACAATAGATGTAAGGAAGAAAATGGATAGCGGAAAGGCGCTGGTTCTGCTCGATACACGCTCTCCCGAAGAGTTTGAAATCAGTCATCTTCCAGGGGCTACCTTGCTTGATTACGATGATTTTATTCCATCGATGGTAAGCCATTTGGACAAAGAGGATGAAATCATTGTTTACTGTTCAGTTGGGTACCGCAGTGAAAGAATCGGCGAGAAGTTGTTGGGAATGGGTTTCAAAAATGTAACTAACCTATACGGTGGGATTTTTCAATGGGCAAATGAAAAGGGTGCTCTGATAAATAAAGTAAATCAACCCACCGATAGTGTTCACACCTATTCAAAAAAATGGTCGGTATGGCTGACCAGAGGTATAAAGGTATACTAGTGGATAGTGAGCGCGTGCTAATCATTTTTTATCGCAATCCTGAATTGGGAAAAGTTAAGACCCGGTTAGCCGCTACGATCGGTGATGGAAATGCGCTTGAGATTTATCATAAACTGATTGATCATACCCGAAGGGTTGTTGACACGTTACCGGTTCGAAAAATCATTTACTATTCTCACCGTGTTGATACGGATGATGGATGGAACAACAAACAATTTGAAAAAGCAGTACAGCGAGGTGATTCCCTTGGAGAGCGAATGCTGGTAGCTTTCGAAAGTTGTTTTGAGAAGAAGAATAAATCTGTTTGCATCATCGGTACCGATTGTTTCGAGTTAACAACCGGCATAGTGGAAGAGGCTTTTGAAGCTTTGCTGACCGCTGATGCCGTAATTGGACCCGCCCGGGATGGAGGATATTATCTCCTGGGAATGACCCGGTTTATTCCACAATTATTTCTTAACAAAACGTGGAGCACCCCGAATGTAATGATTGATACCATCCGTGATCTGGAGGATTTAAAACTCACGTATCGCCAATTACCGGTTTTGAGAGATGTAGATCAGGAAGAAGATTTACCGATATCCCTACGGAAAGAGCAATAATTTTCACCACTTAAAATATACTCCAAGATTTAGGCTTGGCGATTTGGCTACCAGGTTGCCTGAGCTTGCTCCATAAACCGCACCTGATAAGCCTATGCTATCGGTGAGGCCGATGATTGTTTTGAAGCCAAAGGCAAAGAAGCTTTGATTATTGAGATAAAGACCCGACTGAAGTTGATTGATACTTTCGATAACATTTCCATTTTCCAGGTTCTCTACAATATCCAATACAGCGATTAGGTAAACCTGATCCATTACCTTATAGCCCGCCTCCGCACTTATTCTGAATTCGTTACTATAATCGTTGGTTCGAATGGCAAACCCGGTTGACACAAATCCATAAAAATCGGAAAAACCCTTTCCCAGGCTAAGGGAAGGCACTATCGAAACCGCATCCAGTCCGCCGCGCAGGCCGGTTGCCTCATCATACCCTCCGCCGGGAATTTCAGCAAGAAGTTGCCCGCTAAAAACGATTTTATTATTTATAAAATTACGTTTGACCGCCACCTGCGCGTTGCCAATGGTTGTGAAGGATCCTTCGGCATTGGGTGATGCGCTGGCATTGACTAAAGAGCCTGTTTTTAACAACTTTAATGGAATGGATGTAATGATTGAGGTGCCTGAACCAAGTCCATATTCACCATAAAATTGAATGGTCTTATCGGTCACCTCTCTTGTCAATGAATAATTATCAGATCCATTTAAATACAAGTTGCTATAGGGACCAATCGTTGTATATCCAAGCTGGGCATAGCCCTTACCTTTTTCCGCCACCCAGGGGCTTTGGGCATTCGCCATTGAGAAAGAAGATAGGCAGATGAGAATTAAGATCTGCGATTTCATATAGTATTTAATTAATCTCAAATTTACGACTTTGGTAAAAAGCTTTGGTCGTGCTTACGACTTATTTGAGTTGACTAATATCCCTGATCAATATTTTTCTTCGATCAAAATTGATCAGATTTTTTTCCTTCAAATCATTGAGGATCGTGGTTACCGTTTGCCTTGATGTGCCGGTAAGCGCTGCGATATCCTTGTGTGTAAGTTTGGTAGGGATCATGGTTTCAAACCCTACTTTCTTTCCTTTCCATGACGCGGAGTCTTTGAGAAATTCAATAATGCGCGTTCGGGCATCTTTGAAAACGAGGAGCTCTAATTTACGCTCTACTTTCATTAACCTAAGCCCAACCAGTTTTAACAGCTTGAAGCTTAACTCATCATTTTCCTTCATTAATTCCTTCAATTCCTCCAGGCTCAACGGACAAAGGGTAACGGATTCCATCGTTTGTGCAAAATCCCTCCTTTCTTCCTCACCTGCCAACGCCAGTTCACCAAAAATTTCACCCGTGCTCAGTATGGAACTAATCACTTCTTTCCCATCATCCAGGTAATGACCGATTTTCACTCGACCACTTACGATCATGTAAATGTGTGTGGCTTTTTCGTGGGGGAAATAAATAAACTGATCTTTTTCAAATTCCAAAAAGGAATGATTGTCAGCCATTCTTTTCACTTTGTGCGGACACAAAATGTTGTACAGATTAACACTTTCAAAATACCACAAAGCGG
>CAYTBO010000045.1:0-24026 GCA_964436055.1 uncultured Ohtaekwangia sp. | reverse complement strand
CAAAGACGGAGAGTTGTTGTTGATGTTCTTCGGAAAAATCTTCCATATCGAACCTGCGCTTATCTCGAACAAGACAGATAATCTGATGTCCTTGATTCAGTAATACCGGTAATAATCGCCGGCCAATGTAGCCGGTTGAACCGGTGAGTAAAATTTTCATGGTAAATCGTTTAGGGCTACTTTATAGACGCTAAGAACTCGTTCCCGCGCAAAGGCATGATCCACGATAGGTTTTGGGTAATTGGTTGTTTCCAATTCAGATACCCATTTTTTAACATACTTTCTTTCTGGATCAAACTTTTCTGTTTGAATGTAGGGATTAAAAACACGAAAGTAGGGTGCAGCATCACAACCCGATCCAGCAGCCCATTGCCACCCACCATTGTTGGAGGCAAGATCGAAGTCCAAAAGTTTTTTAGCGAAGTAAGCTTCTCCCCACCTCCAATCAATCAGCAAATGTTTGGTAAGAAAACTGGCTACAATCATTCTCACACGATTATGCATAAAACCTGTAGCGTTCAGCTCGCGCATGCCGGCATCCACTATCGGATATCCGGTGCGCCCCTCACACCAAGCTGCAAATTCCTGCGGATCGTTTTTCCATGCTATGCGATCATAAGAAGGTTTGAAGGCTTTATCGACGTGTGGAAAATGCCACAGTATCATTTGGTAAAATTCTCTCCAAATCAATTCATTGAGCCAAGTTTCATTTTTCTTAAAGGCGATAGACACAAGTTTTCGAATACTGACGGTTCCAAATCGCAAGTGTACACTTAATTTAGAGGTTCCCTCAATACCCGGAAAATCTCTGTTCTCTTTATATCTTTCTATGATATTTTTCCTAATTAAACGGGGCGGTGCGCCAGAAGGAATATCATAGAATCCAATATCCTGCATAGTTGGCATAGGTATTGGACTGATCTTTTTCAAATTATTGAAATGATGGGAAGTTTGAAATTCCGTATAATGAGCAGGGGTTAATGTGGTTTTCCATTTTTTACCATAGGGTGTGAATATAGTGTAGGGTTTTCCGTCGTCTTTGCAAATTTCATCCTTTTCAAAAATGACGTGATCTTTGAATGTATAGAAGGGAATATTTCGCTTCTCTAAAATTTTTTGAACGCTACTATCCCTTTCCCTGGCGTAGGGTTCGTAATCGCGGTTGGTAAAGACGGCCTTCGCTGTAATTTTTTTGAAGAACGAAACAGGATCGGTGTGAACTACAAAAAGTGTACTGCCTAGTTTTTCCAGTTCATTTTTGAGGCTGGTAAGCGTTTCGTGAATAAAAGATACTCGTCTATCTGCCTTATCCTCCAGGTTACCCAAGATTAGGCTATCAAAAATAAAGACAGGAAGTACATTGGAGTGATTCTTAAGCGCTTCCGTAAGGGCAATACTGTCATTCAGTCTTAAATCTCTCCTGAACCAGAAGATTACCGTATTTTTATCTATTGGATTCAAGTATTCTTGTTTTATAAGGAGCTGATTTTATTACACCAAAATATCTTATCCATTAAAAAACGCATACTTTAGTTGTTTGCCGATCTTTGCTGCTTTTAACGTAAGCACTATTGCATTCTGGATTAATGAAAGGTTGTTGTAAAAAAAATGAACTGTTAAAAAAATTATGAAAATGGCTCTATTATCCACAGTATCCCGATTTAATATTAATACACAGTATGGCCAACGTCCAGAGTTCCGATGTGGTGCAATAATTGTTAATCGTATATATCTGGGTACAGGAACGTCTAGAGGTGTCAATATCAATAAGCCAACACGGCATTCAATAATTTCTGTTTACCTAGCCAGTTGTGCATTGATTTCTTGTTGATCCATTATCAGCCGAAACCAATAGGTGTAGTTTTGAGAATTGTTAATAATATCTCGCTTAAGGCTCTTTAAATCAACGAAGCGCCATTCCTCAACCTCCGTGGGGTTTACCTTAGGGACAGCATCATGTATTATGGTATAAACATGATCAAACTCGTTTTCAGATAAATCGTTGCTGAAATCAGCTTTGTAAATAAAAGAATGAGAGAATACGGGTTGGGCATTTATCCCCAGTTCTTCTTTAAGCCTTCGCTGGGTTGCGTCCTCCATACTTTCCCCCGGCCTGGGATGACTGCAACAGGCATTGCTCCACAAGCCGGCGCTGTGGTACTTATTGGTTGCACGTTTTTGTATAAGCATTTCACCTTTGGAATTAAGAAGTAAAATGGAAAAGGCACGATGAAGTTTTCCTTTACGGTGAGCCTCCATTTTTTCCATGATTCCTACCTCATGATCACGCTCATCTACCAATATTACATACTCTGTCATCAGATGAGATTAAATTGGTGCTTCAGGTATGAGTAAAACAATATCCGAACTTTTTGTCTGTTGCGAATACGAATTCTTTTTTTCAAAACAGACTCTGAAGGCGTATTCTTAATTTTCTTGAATAAAGCCAAGTAATATAGATAGGCTACGTATACACCTAGTTTTGCTCCTTGCGGAAGTTGTTTTATACCTAAATATCCCTGATGAAAATCCTCAGCAATATTGGCTTCGATTTCCTTTTTGCTATTTTCATCAAAGGTATCCAGGTCAATTCCCGGGAAATATGTTCGCCCCATCCCAACGTAATCTGCATTCAGGTCTCTTAGGAAATTAATTTTCTGAAAGGCTGATCCCAACCGCATGGCCATTGGTTTTAAGTTTTCATAACGTAGGTCATCACCCTTGCAAAATACCTTCAGACACATCAGGCCAACAACTTCAGCCGACCCGAGTATGTATTCTTCAAAAGCTTCCTGGCTATACGCTTTCTTATCCAGGTCCATTTCCATGCTATGCAGAAACTGTTCAATTAGTTTTAGATCAAAATTAAACCTGTGCACAGTAGCCTGAAAGCTGTGTAGAATTGGGTTGAGACTAATCTTTTGCTCAATGGCAATACAAGTGTCCTTTTTAAATTCAGTCAGGAGGTATTCCTTGTCGTGATTGTGAAATGTGTCTACGATTTCATCAGCGAAACGAACAAATCCATAAATGCTATAGATCGGGTCTCTAAGTTCTTTGTCAAGGCATAATATACCCAACGAAAATGAAGTGCTGTAGGCCTTTGTTATTAAACGGCTACAACGAATGGAAACCTTATCATAAAGCGCCTGATGATCCATCAATTTTTAACGTTTTCTGTTACGTTTTATAACCTCGTCAGCTACAACCTGCCCGGAAATAATCGAGGGTGGTACTCCAGGTCCGGGGACAGTTAACTGACCTGTATAAAACAGATTAGTAACCTTTTTGTTTAAGATTGAAGGTTTCAAATTAGCGGTTTGACCAACGGTATTGGCCAACCCATAGGCATTCCCCTTAAATGAGTTGTAGTCGGCTATAAAGTCCTTGTGAGCATAGGTTTTCTTATAAATAATATAGTCCAGTATGGATTGGCCGGTAAGGCGCTCGATTCTGTTTATGACCAAATGAAAGTACTTTTCGCGGGTTTCAGCATCATCCGGAAGATTAGTAGCCACGGGGATTAGTATAAAAAGATTTTCACAGCCGGCAGGAGCTACCGTATCGTCCGATTTTGAAGGACAACACACATAAAACAATGGATTGGTCGGCCATTGCGGATTTTCATATATCTCGTTAGTATGTCTTTCAAAATCTTCATCAAAGAAGAGATTATGATGAAGCAAATTTTCTAATTTTTTATTAATGCCCAAATAAAAAATAAGGCTACCGGGTGCCAGGTTTCTACTTTCCCAGTAAGAAGAGGAATAATGTCGGAATTCAGATGGCAGCAGGTGCTGCTCCACATGATGGTAATCGGCACCAGCTATCACCTGATCCACCTGGATATTTTGGTCGCCAACTTTTATACTCTTTATTTTAGTACTGTTTAGATTAAGTGCTTCTACCGGGCTATTGAATTCAAATTGAACACCCTTTTCTTTGGCCAGGTCAACCATTGCCTCAACAATTTTATGCATGCCACCCCTGGGATACCAGGTACCCAGCACCATATCCGCATAGTTCATCAGGCTATATAGGGCTGGAGTTCGGGAAGGTGCAGCACCAAGAAATAAGACAGGAAATTCGAGAAGCTGAATGAGCTTCGGTGATTTAAAGTATTTTCTGATGTAGGAGCTGATAGATTGAAAGACATGGAGTTTAAAAATGCCTTTCGCAAGCTTTACGTCAAATAATTCGGTGATGGATAGTCCCGGTCTATAAACCAGATCTTCCATTCCTGCTTTGTATTTGTATTCAGCTTCGCTGAGAAATTGCTTCAGGTGTTTACTGCTGCCCTTTTCTTCCTGTTCAAAAAATTCGTAAAGCCGTTCAATGCTGGCGGGAATATCCCACGTATTATCTTTTGAAAAAAAAACGCGATAGGAGGGATCCAGCCTGATCAGATCATAATAGTCAGAAACCTCCTTACCAAATCTTCTAAAATACTTTTCGAAAACATCGGGCATCCAATACCAGCTCGGCCCCATATCAAACATGAACCCATCGGATTCAAATTTTCTTGCCCGTCCTCCAGGCGTGCTATTTTTCTCATAGACTGTGACATCAAATCCATTAGCCGCCAATGATGTTGCAGCCGAAAGACCGGCAAAGCCAGAGCCAATTACGGCAGTTTTAATCATTAGTGCTTCTAAGTGATTTTACCTATAAGCTACCAATTTTTTTTGGATTTCCTTGCGTGCATGGAAAATGCGGTTTTTAACCGTCCCGATGGGAATATTCAGATGGTTTGCAATTTCATGATATTTATATCCTGTGGTATACATTTTGAAGGGAACCTGGAGTTCTTCTTTAATATCATTTACATTTTTCCACATTTCTTTGAATTCAACCGATTTTTCCGGACGATTGAAAGTGTGTGTATCGGCTACGTTCAAAAAGTAAAGTTCTTTCGTATTATCTGTTGAAGTCTTGGCAAGTTTTGCTTTTCTATAATTATTGATAAAGGTGTTACGCATAATCGTAAACAGCCAACCCTTTAAATTGGTATCTTCTCTGAATTTGTCGCGGTAGGTCAGCGCCTTTAGCATGGTATCTTGAACCAGGTCCAGCGATTCTTCGTGATTTTTCGTAAAGCGGTAGGTAAACTGTTTCAGGGTGGTATGCATTTCTGCTATTTGAGTTGTAAATTCGGTGGTTGTCATATTGTTTATTGTTTGTGTCACTAAATTAAACATAATATATAACAAAACAAGAATTCATCCAATTATGTTTAACATAAACATGAAAAAAGTGAACATAATTAGATTCTTAAGCTTTCAGGGCTTCTTTAAGGGTAGCTGAATTGGTAAAAACCTTGAAATTGAGGTTATCAATGCCCATTTTGGAGGTAAAGTGACCGGAGGACAGGAGAGTACACTCCGGGAAATCATTTAATACCGATTGGATATATTGGGCGGTACGTGCGGGCTTAGCTGATACAGTAAGCGATGTGATCAGGAACTTAGGTTTGTGGATTTCACATGCCATTTTTAGGTCTTGATACGGCAGGTGCTGACCCAAATAATAGGTTTTATAACCTTGGCTCTTAATGACGAAGTGATAAAAAAGGAGCCCAATTTCATGCAGTTCGTTTTCGGGTAAAAACAGTATAACCCGTGTGGCGTCTTTTGGCGGAAAGGGAAGGGAATCAATAGCCACAATTATCTTCTGCCTTATCAGATTGGAAATGAAATGCTCCTGGGCGGGACTAATATTGCCGGTTTGCCATAATACACCAATTTTTTCCAGAAAGGGATAAACAATGTTGACTATGGTTTTTTCGAAACCAAATTTCATAATAAGGTGGGAAAGCATTTTTTCAAACTGCTCTTCCTCCATATCGATCATACAAATAATCAACTGGTCGATAAACAGGTCTGCCTCGCTTTTTGTCTCTGTTAGTTGTACAATTTCTGATTGAATCTCTTTATCGCTCATTTCCGCGATTTTTGAGATTTTCAAGCCATGATTATTGAGCAACGAGATATTAATGATCTTCTTCAAATCCTCATCGGAATAATATCTGATATTGGTAACCGTTCTTTTTGGGATGACAAGGCGGTGACGTTTTTCCCAAATGCGTATAGTGTGGGCCTTAATTCCCGATAATGTTTCTAACTCCTTTATTGAGTAACTTCCCATGTTCTGATTTTAAAAATGCTAACCCAACTTTAGCCAAATTGTTTAATTTATTTACCTATTCTGCTTAATTCTTTGAAAAGGTCATCAAAAATAGAAAATAGAATTCATGTCGGTAAGAGTTGGTTTTCGCAAAAAGACTGGATACCCTTTCAATTTCAGTTGGACGCGTGGCAAAGCTACCTCGATGGGTTTAGTGGAATGGTCAACGCTCCCACCGGAAGCGGCAAAACCTATTCACTCATTGTTCCCATTTTAATCGAAGCCCTGGAAAATGGAAAGAGTTCAGATAGGGGTCTTCAGGCAATCTGGATCGCACCCATCAGGGCTCTTGCCAAAGAAATAAAATATTCTGCCGAAGTTGCTGTGAAAGATCTAGGATTGAATTGGGACGTTCAAATCCGCTCAGGTGATACCTCGGTTACCAATCGAAAAAAACAACAAGAGAAACCACCTCAATTACTAATTACCACACCGGAGAGCCTGCATTTGTTATTGGCTCAAAGGGGATACCCTCAATATTTTAAGAATCTGAAAGCAATAGTGGTAGACGAATGGCATGAACTGATCGGATCCAAAAGGGGAGTGCAGGTAGAGTTAGCCTTGTCAAGGTTTAAATTTATATCACCTGGACTAAAGGTTTGGGGTATTTCTGCCACCATCGGAAATAGGGATCAATCCCTTCGTGTTTTGTTGGGAGACTATTATTTTAAAAGGAATTTTAAAGTAATTCGTGCTGATCTGGAAAAGAGGATTGAGGTTCATTCCATCATGCCGGATAAGGCTGAAAAGCTTCCATGGACAGGCCATATTGGAATTCATTTGTTGGATAAAGTCATTGATGTTGTTAAAAACAGCACGACTACCCTGATTTTTACCAACACGCGCTCCTTTGCCGAAATCTGGTATCAAAAAATGTTGGGCAAAGCCCCGGAATTATCGGGACTCATCGCCATGCATCATGGATCCATCAGTCAGGAACTTCGCAATTGGGTAGAAGAGCAGTTGCATTCCGGAAAGATCAAGGCTGTGGTGTGTACCTCAAGTCTGGATCTGGGGGTTGACTTTCGACCGGTGGAAACGATTATTCAGGTGGGCAGTCCCAAAGGAATCGCCCGCTTTCTTCAGCGGGCAGGCAGAAGCGGCCATCAACCCGGGGCGCTAAGCAAAATATACTTTTTGCCAACTCATGCACTCGAATTGGTAGAAGCGGCATCCCTGAGGGAAGCGATGGATAGAAACCTTGTCGAGCAGCGCCTACCCTATGTGCGTTCATTTGATGTATTAATTCAATACCTCATCACCTTATCCGTAAGTGAAGGATTTTTTCCAGAGCAGATTTTTAACGAGGTAAAATCCACCTATAGTTTTGCTTCAGTTACAAATGAAGAATGGGCATGGCTTCTCAATTTTATTACTACAGGAGGCGCAGCCTTAACAGCGTACGATGAATATCGAAAAGTGAACAGGGATAGGGGTTTTTATCGCGTAGAGAACAGACGCATAGCTCACCGGCACCGGTTGTCAATTGGGACCATTGTAGGGGATACTTCGTTGATTGTTCAATACGTAACTGGAAAAACACTGGGTACCATAGAGGAATACTTTATTTGCAGTCTTAATCCGGGAGATGTTTTTTGGTTTGCGGGAAGAAGCCTGGAACTGGTTCGTGTAAAAGATATGACAGCACAGGTAAGAAGATCAAACAAAAAGTCCGGCAAGGTGCCTTCCTGGCAGGGTGGAAGAATGCCTTTGTCTTCCGAGATGGGTGAAATGATCCGGTTTAAGATTCATCAGGCAGCAACCGGTATTTTCTCAGATGCTGAAATGGAATTCCTTAGACCCCTTATGCAATTGCAGCAAACCCTTTCCGTATTGCCAAATCAAAATCAATTTTTGATTGAATACCTGGAATCTACGGAGGGATATCATGTGATCATGTATCCGTTTGAGGGCCGGTTTGTGCATGAAGGAATGGCAGCCCTGCTGGCTTACCGGATTTCCAAAATCAGACCCATCACATTTTCAATTGCGATGAACGATTATGGATTTGAGTTATTGTCCGATCAGGAGATACCTATAGAAGAAGCCTTAGAAACAGATGTGTTGGGGCTTGACAACTTGAGTTCTGATATTCAGGCAAGTATTAATTCGATAGAAATGGCCCGCAGAAAATTCAGGGATATCGCAGCCATTGCCGGATTGGTTTTTAAAGGTTTTCCGGGACAACGCATTAAGGATCGTCATCTCCAGTCGTCATCTCAACTTTTTTTTGAAGTATTTCATGATCATGAAGCGCATAATTTGCTGCTACTGCAATCATTTGAAGAGGTGATGGATTTTCAATTGGAAGAAAGCCGGATGAGGCGCGCCCTTGAGCGAATCACAAATCAGGAAATAATCTTAACACACCCGGACCGGCCTACGCCTTTTGCATTCCCTATCATGGTGGATCGGCTTCGGGAGAAACTTACTTCTGAGAAATTAGAGGATCGGATTAAGCGAATGATTATTCAGTATAAGTAGGTATTCCCTTTTCTTTGGAGAGTTGTGTTTGTTCCGTAAACTCAAAATAAAGCAGATAGATGCGATGAACCACTGCGATGACATCCTTTGTCTCCAGAAGCATTTTGGTCTGCAGAAGGGCCATGCGATTTCCCAATTCTTGTTTTTGAATATCAGCAATATGTTTATCAAGCGTTTTATCAATGTGCGAAATAAGTTTTTCCTGTTGATCAACTACTTTACCATGTTTGTCAAAATTAAGTTTGTTGATGGCTTCAATTACGTTGCTCATATATTCCTCAAGTTCTTTGTCAATGTCATTTAACATAGTCGCATACTTTTTCTTGGGCGGTGAATGATGATTAACGACATGATTGGCACTTGATTCATTCAATAAAAGAGCGCTTTGATAGAGGTCTTGTACCAGATCAAACACAAATAAATAAAGCCGCCCTGCCGCAATATTCCCTTTTTCAATTCTTGTAATGTATTTAATAATTTTGTTGTGCAGTTTTTCATTCTGGGATTTTAAATTCTTGATTTCTGACTTTGATTTGATCAGGGCTTTACCGTCTTCTGCAATCAACGATCGTGTGCTTAAGCTGGTTACTTTTAGCACAGCCTTAAGATTCTTTACTGTGTTTGATTTACTTTCCTCTATTACTTGTTGCAGGCTTACTTGGTCTGCCGACATAAACAGGTTACCGGCAGCTTCCTCTGAGGCTTGTTTTTTAAAGATTATGTGACTTCTTATTAATAAGAAAAATGCTAACAAGGTCAATACGATAATGCCTGCAAACCCTGTTTTATAAAGTATCAGGGCAAAGAAACCGCAAGTAGTAAACGCAACGAGTGCTGTGATAAGCCATCCGGCAATTACATTGATTACACCAGCTACCCGGTACACAGCACTATCTCTTCCCCAGGCCTGATCGGCAAATGAAGTGCCCATAGCTACCATGAAAGTAACAAAGGTTGTTGAGAGCGGCAGTTTTTGAGAAGTTGCATAAGCAATGAGTACACTACTAACCAACAAATTGACAGAAGCGCGTATTAAGTCAAAAGAAGGTTTATCTGGACCCTGGATATCCTTATCTAATTTGGAAAACCTTTTAGTTAGGTATTTAGTCCATTTCTTAGGCATCACCTGATTTACTGAGTTACCAATAAAGATGGACAACCCTACGAGTCCACGGGATATCAGGTTGGATTTAAATTTTTCATCGCCTTCATCCTGGCGGCCCAATGAAACCTCCGTTTCGGTTACCTTCCTGCTTTTTGCATTTGTCCATAAGGTAATTACCATGATTATACCACTTCCCAGTAGAATCCAACCGGGTGTGGCAACCATTTGGACTAACCCTGCCATATTAAACTCTGAAGCAGGCACGTTGGAGGCTGACCAGGATTGAAAAGATTGCAGGCCGGCAGCGGAAACACCAATGAAATTAACCAGGTCATTACCGGCAAATGCCATAGCCAGGGAGAAGGTTCCGAGCAATACTACAACCTTTAACGGATTGATTTGCCTATACCACATTAGTAATTGAATGACAATACTCCAAAAGACAATTGAAACTAAAAGAATTACCCAAGTATTGGCTATTATCCAATTGATCTGACTATCACTCGCCAGGGTGCTTCCTTTCACACCTTTGATAAGGAGAAAGTAGATTATAATGGTAATTGCGAGTCCGCTAAATACAGCTCCGTATTCCTTTAAATTTTTGTAGGGCTTGAAAGTGAATAGTATCCGTGAAAAATACTGTATAATGGCGCCTACAATAAATGAAATCAGCACGGAAAGAAAAATGCCGGAAATGATAGTAATGGCGCTGGAATAGTTAATTATTTCTCTCCACTTATTTGCTGTTTCACCACTTTCGTAGGCAATTAGTAATCCGACCACAAGAGCTCCGCCTAATAATTCAAAAACCAGAGAAACCGTGGTGGAGGTAGGCAGCCCTAACGTATTATAAAAATCGAGCAGAATAATGTCGGTGATCATTACCGCCAGGAACACGATCATGATCTTATCAAAGGTGAAAAAAGCGGGGTTAAATATTCCCTGACGGGCTACCTCCATCATGCCGCTGGAGAAGGAAGCTCCAGCGATAACACCAAGGGAGGCAATTATTAAAATTATCCTAAAAGAGGCTACTTTTGATCCTATTGCAGAATTGAGAAAATTAACTGCATCATTACTTACCCCAACTATAAGGTCAACAATGGCCAGTGAAAAAAGAACGAAAATAATTATTTGATATGCTTCCATAAAACGCGGGAAAGATACTTAGGCTAGTCAATGAAAACCAAACTAAAGATGGCAAACGCTTCCGTATTTATTGATTAAAGTATCAAGAAACGATTGATGAGAACATTTGCGTAATATTATCTTAACATTTGTAAAATACTTCGGATTAAATCATCTGCAAATTCAGCGCTTACACTCATATGCTCGGAATCCATGATCACCGATCATCATTTTCCTAAAAAATTCCTGAAACTGCCTTTTAGATATGAATTAAGTCTGGTTGATCCTTTAAAATAGTCGAAATAGCCGTCCTATAAACCAAGCTGGGTTCTGTTTATGGATTAAATTTGATAGAATTGAGTCGCCCATTATCATACAAGAAATCAACGACAAGGGTCATCGGGGGAAAATGTAACTATAATTACGACCAAGAATGGGTGGCTTAGGTGTATTAAGTGAGATTCAAATAGAAATAAGAGGTTCCAAATTGAGGTTGCTGCCTGAAAAGGCTGCTTTTCTGGAGGCAGAAAACGCCCTGCTTATTGCTGACCTTCACCTTGGAAAGATTAATCATTTTCGAATGGCGGGTATCCCATTGCCTAGCAAGGCCAACGATGAAAATCTTGAAAGACTAATTAATTTATTAAATCAAACTAACCCAAGCCAAACGGTTTTTTTGGGTGATTTGTTTCATAGCTATTACAATCACGAGTGGGAAGTTCTTGGCCAGGTATTATCACATTACAAGCAATGTGCGTTTTACCTGGTTAGAGGAAATCATGACATCATGAGCGAGCTTCAATATCAACGGCATAACATCAAGGTGCATGAGCAAATGATTCTTGGCTCTCTCTTACTAACTCATGAACTTACATCTCAAATCGATGAGAGGTATTATAACATTTCCGGGCACCTTCATCCGGGGATCAGGCTGCAGGGTAAAGGAAAGCAGGCAGTGACATTGCCATGCTTTTACTTTGGCGAAAACCAGGGTCTTCTTCCTGCATTTGGTTCTTTTACTGGTCTTGCCAGGGTAAAGGCTGAGCGAGCATCCAAAATTTACGTGATTACTGATA
The DNA here is from genome assembly GCA_964436055.1 of uncultured Ohtaekwangia sp. Lineage (GTDB taxonomy): Bacteria > Bacteroidota > Bacteroidia > Cytophagales > Cyclobacteriaceae > ELB16-189. The sequence goes on along the minus strand of CAYTBO010000045.1, from coordinate 12,050 downwards.
AGAAAGTTTTAGCATTGGATCATGCGTAGGTTCATCACTTTGAGTATTCTGCTGTTGATGAGTTGTGCTGCGTACACACAGGATACTATGCGTATCTCCTTATTATTTGCCGGAGATATTATGCAGCATGATTCACAAATCAGGGCTGCATTCGATGAGCAATATGAAAAATACAATTATCAGTCGTGCTTTCAATATATTAAACCGCTGGTATCGCAGGCAGATGTTGCTATTGGAAATCTTGAACTTACGTTGGCAGGACCACCCTACAAAGGTTACCCCCAATTCAGTGCGCCCGATGAGTTGGCGGTTGGACTAAAAGATGCGGGATTTGATATACTGGTCACCGCCAATAATCATTCGCTAGACAGAAGGAAAAAGGGTTTGGAACGAACCAACCGAATACTTGATTCACTGGAGATAATGCATACCGGCACGTTTAGGGATTCTACAGAAAAGGCCAACCAATATCCGCTAATGATTGAAAAGCGAGGGTTCAGGATTTCATTACTCAATTATACTTATGGAACGAATGGTATTCCAGTCACGAAACCCAATAGGGTTAACTTCATTGATACAACTTCAATTAAAAAAGATATATCAATTGCAAAAAGTCAAAAGCCAGATGCTATTATCGTATTTATGCATTGGGGCGATGAATATCAGAATTATCCTAATGAGAATCAAAAGAGACTATCAGCATTTTGCTTTGAAAATGGCGCCAAGCTGGTGATTGGCGCGCATCCCCATGTCCTTCAGCCCATGGAATGGAATAAAGAAAAAGATCAACTGGTTGCGTACTCTTTGGGGAACTTTATATCCGGCCAGCAGTCGCGGTTTCGGGATGGAGGGGCAATGTTAATGGTGGAACTTGAAAAAGTTGAGAATGATTCTTTATTAAAAACTACCATAAAGCATGCGGCCTATGATTTGGTGTGGGCGTATCGAAACAATGAAAGTCCTAAAAAATATTTTATTCTTCCGGTTAAGGAATTTGAACAGGATACGCTGTTGCTGAAAGGGGCCGCATTTGATGCCTTAAAACTATTCACAGACGACTCAAGAAAGCTTTTAAGTAACAACGTAAATATTGATGAGACAAATCGCCAATTGCTGGAAATGAATTATTATAAAATAGTGATTGAACCCTTGCCGCGATCGCAGTCAATTGATTCGGTTTCCATTATGAAATTTTATAGTATGAAGGTTGAGGATCAGGATTCACTAGCCCTTTGGTCAACCGGAAAATTTTTCGATCTGGATGTAGCTCAACAGGCGTTGAAAGAAATTCAAAGTCAAACGGAATTTAGCAAGGCAAAAATCATTTGGTACTATTGGGGCAGACGTATTGAGTTAGTTCCCGGTGAAGATTACCCCGATTGAAAACTCCAGTCCGGTAAAATCAATTTTTGCATCTGGAAAGTCAGCCTGTATTGTTTCTGTTTGCCCGCCAAGTATCCCGCCGGAATAATTCCCTGAAAGCGGAAAATCAGACATGCCGTTCAAGTAATTGCATTCGAGAGAAATGCCAAACTGCCTGGTTACATAAAAGGTAAATTCCGCACCGAAATGCAATCCGAATCCGGGATTGTTTTTAAATGAAAGATCAGCGTTTGCAATATCCCAACCTTCATAGGTACGAATGGAGCGATCCATATTTCCGAAATCAATTCGTTGATCAAATCCATAGAAAAAAAACCCTCCACCTTTTATATCAAACTGCGCTTGTTTTCCTTTGAATTGGATTACCAGTTCGAGGGGAACGAAAAGTGTGAAATTGGGCCCTGTCAGCGGTTTGGTACTTTCAAATGGCAAGTCAATCATATTGAGACCAGCCATCCTGTAAAGAGAGAAGCCCGTTTCAACAGCCAGGTAGTTATTAAGATCAAATCCGACTCCTCTAATAGAAAACGGGCTTATTGGAGTAGAGAATGAGCCGTTTCTGGGAATAAAATAGGAAAATGAGAGCCCAACATTTTGCCCATGAGCAGCAGCGCCAGAAACCAGCAGAAAAAGAACTATGGTTAATTTTTTCATTGTTGAGATAGTATTCATGGCGAAGGTAAGTACATGTTCACTCTTTCTTTACCGATTGTGGATACTTGTGCATAAATAGCCTTAAAAGGTGTTATTTTTCCCATTATATTCAATCCAATAATCTCAAACTATGAACATTAGAATGAAAAGGAATTTACTTCTTATAAGCTTACTCTCACTCATCATTTTTTCCTGTCGACAAAAGCAGACTCCGGCTGATATGATTATTTCAGGAGGCGTCATTTATACGATGGATGAAAAAAATCCAAAGGCTGAAGCCGTAGCAGTGGCAGCAGGAAAAATTGTTTTTGTTGGAACAAGGGCAGACGTTCAAAAATTTAAGGGTGAACAAACACAAAAAATTGATTTGCAAGGCCAAACGATGACACCTGGTTTTATTGAATCACATGGACATATCATGGGCCTTGGATACAATGAACTGAATTTGGACTTCATGGATACAAAGAGCTGGGATGAAATTGTGGAAAGGGTGAAAGAGGCGGTTGGCAAAGCCCAACCTGGAGAATGGATAATTGGAAGAGGCTGGCATCAGGATAAGTGGGATAAGAAGCCGGAAAAGATGGTCAAGGGATTTCAAACCCATCATCAATTGAGTGCTGTTTCACCCGATAACCCTGTTTATTTAGGCCATGCCAGCGGTCATGCCGCTTTTGCAAATGCGAAGGCTATGCAATTGGCCGGTGTCAATCAACTTTCAATCGAAAAAATGGAAAAAGATATGGGTGAAGGGGGAGAGATTATCCGTGATGAATTGGGAAATCCTACGGGCCTTTTTAACGAAAGAGCACAGGGATTAATAGCTCAACTTATTCCCGAGAGCACAGAAGAAACAGACACCAAAGCATTGACCCTCGCCATGGATGCATGCGCAAGAGAGGGTATTACAAGTTTTCATGATGCCGGAGCTTCCCGAAAGGAAATTGAACTTTTTAAAAAATTCAGAAACGAGGATAAAATGAAAACCAGGTTGTATGTAATGATCAGTGGCAGAGACCCTGAACTTGTATATGAGTGGATTAGGCAGGGACCGGAAGTTGATTCTTCTAATTTTTTAACCATCCGTTCAATAAAATTGAATTGTGATGGCGCACTTGGCTCCCGAGGAGCCTGGTTGCTGGAGCCTTATGAAGATAGACCGGGATGGTATGGCATGCCTACCCTATCTATGGATACGGTGTTGAGTGTATCAAGAGCAGCGCTGAAGTCAGGGTTTCAGGTTTGTGCTCACGCTATAGGTGATCGGGCTAACCGGGAGGTATTGGATCGATATGAGATGGCATTCAATGAAAACCCATCGCGTACCGGAAATCACCGATACCGGATAGAGCACGCACAGCATGTTCATCCTGATGACATCCCAAGGTTTGCCAAAATGAATGTGATTGCAGCTATGCAGGCAATCCACTTGTCTTCCGATCGTCCGTGGGCTATCGATCGACTGGGAGAAAAAAGAATTGTAGAGGAAACTTATGTGTGGCAAGATTTCATTAAATCCGGTGTTATGATTATTAACGGATCGGATGTGCCTGTTGAACCCATTAGTCCGGTGGCAAGTTTTTACGCATCTGTTACACGAAGAACATTAACCGGTGAACCTGAGGGTGGATATGAACCAAACCAAAAAATGACTCGGGAGCAAGCTTTGAGATCATACACATTGGATGCTGCGTATGGAGCTTTTCAAGAAGAGGACCTGGGATCAATAGCCGTGGGGAAGACTGCTGATTTCACCGTATTTACGCAAGATTTAATGACTGTTGAAGAAGACAAATTGTTGGATACGGAGATCGCCATGACAATTGTCAACGGTAACGTAGTATACAAAAGGGAATAGGAAGTCATAAAAAAACCCTCAGTCTCTGAGGGTTTTTTTATAATTCGTAAGATATCATTTCAGGAATTTACGGGCTCTTTCCATCAGCATTTGGCGATCGGCAGTTATCGTAGGGTCGCTGTAGATCCGGGAAGATAATTCGCGCACAACAGCCTTCGTATAGCCTAACTTTTCAGCTACCTCCTCGCAGAAAGTTATTTCACTTTTAAACACCTGTCCATCGGCCTTCATCAGTTGAATGAGATGATAAAGATTTTCAAATTTCTGATCCTCGCTGAAGCTGGACAAATCACCAACAGGTTGGGGGGATTTCATCATAGCATCGACATCCTCTTTAGAAAGCCCGTTAGCCTTGCCAATCATGTGGAGGATCTTAGCTTCCTTCTCTCCAATACTCATATCACTGGCAGCCAGGTTGACTAAAATATTTAGCTGTTCTTTAATCATAGTTGTATAATTTTCACTAATTAAGAAGATTTATAGCATGAAATTTAGGCAAAAATGAATAATTTTTCGCTAAGAGTTGAAAAAAACCTTGCAAAGACAATAATTGGGAGCAACCCAATCAAGTTTGGTTTGTCTTTTTACAAAACAGGTTAGCTATGAGAGTATATATTTTCGTTGGATTGATAATGATGTTGGCAGGCCAGCTATTGGCTCAACAGAGTGAGGTAAGGAATGTTGGTTCTTTCAACGGTATAAAAGCCGCTGAGGCTATTGATGTTTACTTAAAGAAAGGAGATAAGGAGTCTGTACGCGTGGAGGTCACCGGCACCGACCTTTCTAAAGTTATTACAGAAGTATCCGGTTCGTATTTAAAGATTCATATGGCAAGTGGTACTTTCAGGAAGACCAATGTAAAGGCATATGTAACTTATGTAAACCTTGAAAGAATATCCGCCAGTTCAGCCTCCAACGTGTTTTCAGAAGAGGCAGTCAAGACCAATACCATGGATATAAGTGTGAGCAGTGCAGCTACCGTAGAACTTAACCTTAACGCAGAGAGGGTCATCGCCAGTGTTTCCAGCGCAGGTGATATTGTACTGGAGGGAACAGTTAAAATGCTTGATGTGGAGGCCTCCAGCGCGGGTGATATTGATGCTTATCGGCTCGAAAGTGAGGACGTTAGGGCGAGGGCCAGTAGCGCCGGATCTATTAAAATCACTGCTACAAAGTCCCTTGATGCGCGTGCTTCAAGCGGGGGTGATGTACGGTATCGAGGCAATCCCCTGAAGACCAATACAGATTCCAGCAGCGGGGGATCGGTAAAGAAATCTAACTGATTCTTGAACCCGGTCTTGCACCGGTTTTTTTGTTTCCAGGGATACCGAGCTTTATTCTTTCCTCAATTATATACTGCTCAAAATTCATTACAGCTTGGTTAAAACTACTTAAATAGGCCGTATTTGCCTTTACAACCGGTGCTTTCCTAACTAAGTTTAGCATGCTTTCCTAATTTTTGGTGTCAACGTAAGGTGAATAGCATAAGTTCTATCTATTCATTCCTTTATTTAGACACCCAGACATGATTTTACCCCTATTGCAACGCAAGATTATCCCAAAGAGTCAGAATTTTTCTATATCATTTCAAAAATTACCCTGCTAAAAGGAAAATGCATCAAATTTTAACAAAGTAGGGTAAAATTTGAACCTTGATTTTAAAAATTAATATACATTTGTGGCAAAATGATTAAAAAACAACCACTACTATGGCCCAATTACGTTTTGAAGCATTAAATCGCTTAAATGAGAGACAAAAAGTTCAGGTGGAGATATCCACTTCCAAAGTTTCTGACTTCTTTGGAGAAAACGCTTTTGGAATGAAGCAAATGCTGGGCTCGCTTGCACCTGCTGTTTATAAGAAGGTGAGTGAGGCCATCAAGAACCATGAAAAAATTGACGAAGAAACGGCGGATGCAGTGGCCTCGGCGGCTAAGAGCTGGGCAATGAGCAAAGGGGCAACACACTTTACACACTGGTTTCAACCGCTTACCGGCGGTACTGCGGAAAAGCATGATTCCTTCTTTGATGGCCTATCCGGTATTGAAAAATTTAAAGGAAGCGAACTGGTGCAGCAGGAACCGGATGCATCCTCATTTCCGAGCGGAGGTATCCGCAGCACCTTTGAAGCCAGAGGATACACGGCATGGGATCCAACCTCTGCCATGTTTATCTATGGAAAGACGCTTTGCATTCCCACTATTTTTGTGTCTTACACAGGCGAAACGCTGGACACCAAATCTCCGTTGCTTAAAGCCTTGAAGGTGGTAGACAAGGCGGCTACCAAAGTTTGTCAGCTTTTTGATAAAGACATCACTCAGGTAGTTGCGTCTCTGGGTTGTGAGCAAGAATATTTTGTGGTGGATAGAGCCTTGTTTATGGCAAGACCGGATTTAGTAATGGCGGGACGCACCGTGTTTGGTCACGCGCCTGCGCGGGGTCAGCAATTGGAAGATCATTACTTCGGATCAATACCATCCAGGGTTTATGATTTTATGAAAGATTTTGAAATCGAATGCTGGAAGCTTGGTATTCCTTTGAGAACCAGGCACAATGAAGTTGCGCCCAGCCAGTTCGAGGTCGCACCTTTATTTGGTGAAGTGAATGCCGCAAACGATCATAACCAGCTTTTGATGGATGTGATGGCTCGTGTTTCTGAAAGGCATGAGTTAAGGGTACTTTTTCATGAGAAACCATTTTCCGGATTGAATGGAAGTGGAAAACACAACAACTGGTCATTAATTACCAACACGGGTGTCAATCTTTTTGCGCCAAGCAGCAGTGCCAGGGATAATTTATTATTCCTCACTTTCTTTGTCACCGCTATAAAAGCTGTACATGAGCACGCTGATTTGTTAAGAGCAAGTATTGCTACAGCGGGTAATGATTTCAGACTTGGAGCTAACGAGGCGCCACCGGCAATTATGTCTGTATTTATAGGCAAGCAGATGACAGCCGTACTGGATGAGTTGGAGAAGAAAGGAAATGTGAAAATTGAAAAAGGGGATAACATGTACATGAAGTTGGGCATCGACCAGATTCCGGAAATTATTCTGGATGCAACGGATCGCAACCGGACTTCACCATTTGCCTTTACGGGAAACAAATTTGAATTCCGTGCGGTTGGAGCCAGTGATAACAGCGCTACGGCAATGACCGCGCTTAATTTGATTATGGCGGACCAATTAACTCATTTTTCCAACGCGGTAAGCAAAGAAATTGAGAAGGGGATAGAGAAACGCATCGCTATTGTTACTGTGCTAAGGAAATACATCAAGGAATCGAAGGCTATTCGTTTTGAAGGGGACGGGTATTCTGAGGAGTGGGTAAAAGAAGCGGAGAAGCGCGGGCTGAACAATATTAAAAACATGCCACGGGCCATTGAATCTTATTTATCCAAAAAAACAATCGATCTCTTTGAAGTCAATAATGTGCTCAGCCACAAGGAGCTTGAAGCCAGACAGGAGATAAAGTTGGAGGGGTACATCAAGAAAGTTCAAATAGAGGCGCGGGTTATCGGAGATTTAGCGATAAACCATATCGTTCCTACCGCTATTTCGTATCAGAATAAACTGATAGAAAATGCAAACGGACTCAAAGGATTAGGTGTGGATAACAAAGCCGTGGTCAATACCATAAAGGAAATCAGTGCACTCATCGAACTGATAAAGGTAAATGTTGACAAGATGATAGAGGAGCGCAAGCGAATCAACAAGATTAAAGATACACACAAGCGTGCCTATGCCTACTGCGATGATGTAAAAGAGAAATACTTTGATAAGATACGTGATGCCGTTGATAAACTTGAGTTATTGGTGGATGATGAAGATTGGCCTTTAGTGAAGTATCGCGAACTTCTGTTTTTAAGATAACTTTTTACCTGTAAACGAGAAGGGTTGGTGATCACCAACCCATTTTTTTTATTGCTAATTCGCGCTGAGGTTGGGTGATTGAGGGGCAACCAGTTTTAAAATGGCTTCTCGAATAAGTTCCGGATTACTCCAGGGTACAAAGTGTGTCATATCTTCCTTTATCACAAGTTCTAGAGTCGCATTGATCAACATCTTTTTAGCATAATTAGCATTTCCAGGAGGGACCAACTTATCCTGCCCTCCTTGAATAACAATAGTGTGTGCGCGAATGGAGGACCATCTTGCCTCCATTTCCTTAAGTTCTGGTTTCAGTTTCCATATTTCGTCATTAGAGGCGCGAATTGATCTTGGCAGCATCCATTTCAGGAAAGGCAATGCCAATGGACCCCGAAACCATTCGTTGGGCTCAAGCTCGGGATCTATGCTGGGCGCTACCAGGATAAGGCCATCAATTAATTCAGGATATTCCATGGCCATTCTGGCGATAACCGGACCCCCCAAAGAATGGCCTACCAGGGTAATGGGCCGATGATCTTTGTGTTTTTTGAGAATTGGTTTAAGGAGCGCCACCTGCGTTGCAAGGGATGGCTCGGCCTTACCAAAATTTGATGCCCCAAAACCGGGCCGGTCCACTGAAATCAACTGAGCTTTCTCCAGAAGGATTGTGTCAGCGAGAAAATGGATGAAAGCACTCAATGATCCAGGCGATCCGTGCACAAAAAGTACCAGCGGAAGGCTGTCATTTCCTACCTGAACATAATTGATTACACGGTTTCCCATTCGATAGGAATTTTCCTGACTCACCAACCCTCTCTTCTCAAAATACTGTTTTATTTCTGAAGAACTCATTCGGAACTGCATGCACGAATCCACAAGTAACAAGGAGAGGGCTGCTATAAAAAGAAGAGGCAGCCATTTTACTCGTTTATGATGCTTCATGCAGCCGACATAGGTGATTAAATGTTTAATGTCTTTTTGTATTCCCGGGAGTCGTTGAGGATTTCAATTGACCTTTTGATGTCCGCATCATATTTGAACTCCACTTCCGTTGAACCCTTTTCCAAGTAATAACGAGATACAATGTCTTGTTCCAGCAACATCTTTATCTGATCCTTGAAGGTGTATAGATCTTTTTTCCGACTTTCTTTAATCAGTTCGCTGATTTGTTCGAACTGTCCTCTCAGATCTTCATAATACCTTTCCCTTTTGGCCTGTTCTTTTAATTCACTCAATTCAATTTCAACAGGTGAGCGGTAGTTGTAATGTTTTGATTTTACCCAAAGAACAAATTCTTCATATTCTTTATCAGTCAATTTGAAATCACGAGCGGGTACAATACTAGAATGCTCAGACGCATATAGCGAAGCATAATCAAAGATGAATCCACTTCCATACAATACCTGCGTAAGTGTGGCTGCATCCTGACCGTCAATCACAATATCCGGATCAATACCTCCTCCATCATAAACTATCCGGCCGTGCGTGGTTTTGAATTCCTGTTTCAGTGAGTCTGGTATGGGGCCTGCACTCCCGTCTGATCTTCTATGCGTATAATCCAGTACCTGAATGCAGCGGCCTGTTGGTGTATAGTATTTAGCGGTAGTAATTTTCACTTGTGTATTGTAGGAGAGTGGCCGCGGCAATTGAACGAGCCCTTTGCCAAAAGATTTCTCGCCAATAATAATGGCTCTGTCATAATCCTGAAGTGTTCCTGCTACAATTTCAGATGCTGATGCGCTACCTCGGTTGATGAGCACGGCCACGGGTATTTCAAGATCCACAGGGTTGTTGAGTGTTTCATAGGCTACATTACTTTCCTGCGTTTTTCCTCTGGTTGTGACTACACGTTTTCCTTTTGGTATAAAGATGTTGCAAATATTTACTGCTTCGAAAAGTAAACCTCCGGGATTATCTCTCAAATCGAGAACAATACTTTTAGCGCCTTGTTCCTTCAGACTTACAACGGCATTTTTCACTTCCTTGGCCGCATCAGGAGTAAAATCAACCAGTTGAATATACCCCACGTTTCCGCTTACCATTCCAGAATAGGGGACGTTGCTGATTTTTACTTTCTCGCGCCTGAATTCAAGTTGAATAGGCTCTGAAGTACCTGGTCTCTTCACTTCAAGTTTGACTATCGTCCCCACCTGACCGCGCATGAGTTGGTTGGCCTCTTCTACGGATAGCTTGGCCAATTCGATGCCATCCATTTTATAAACTTCATCACCGATTTTTAATCCGTTTTTTGCTGCAGGATAGCCCTCATAAACCATCGTTACCACCGTGCGGTTTCCAATAACTCTCGTCAGGGCACCTATGCCTCCATATTGTCCAGTGTTGAGCGTTCGGTAAGTTTCTACTTCATCTTCGGCAATGAAATTGGTGTAAGGATCAAGAGAACCCAACATGGCATCGATCCCGGTGCGGATGAGTTGATTAGGGTTTACCTCGTCAACATAAAGGGCATTTACCTCCTTAAATAGCGAAGCGAAAATGTCAAGATTTCTGGCAATTTCGAAGTAGCGCTCTGCCGGGGGCGTAAAAGAAAAGGCAAAGGCAGCCAAGACAGGGATGAGCAATATGATTAACGTCTTCCGCATACTATTCAAATTTATTGAATAATAACGGCTTAAATAGAAATTAGTATGAGATAAATCGAACTAATTTAGTTTGAAAAGGACTTCAATTTCAACGGGAATGCCTTCAGGTAATGATCCAACGCCCACAGCACTTCGCACGCCTACACCTTTATCTTCGCCCCATACTTTTGCAAATAGCTCGCTGCAACCGTTGATCACATAGGGGTGTCGTGTGAAATCGGGTGTGCTGTTTACCATCCCCAGAATTTTCACAACATGATCCACGCGATCAAGACTACCCAAATATTTTTTAATGGTTGCCAGAATGGCCAAACCAACTTGTTGCGCTGCCAGCTTAGCTTCTTCCATATCAAGATCAACGCCCACTTTACCAACTATCCAGGTGCTGTCTTCTTTGAGCGTTCCATGACCGGATACGTAGGCAAAATTTCCTTCTACAAGCAATAACTTATAAAGACCAAGCGGATCAGGTGAGGGGGGGAGGGTAAGACCCAACTGCTTAAAACGTTCTTCGGGTGTCATAGAAAAGATTAAGATTAATACCCGTCAGGGATTTGTACTACTTTAATTACAATTTCATGCTTGTCACCATCCTTATCGATCAAAGAAAATTTTACTGTTGGATTATCCTTAGTGAGGTCTGGCTCCGCCTTAACAATTTTGTTGTCTTGTAGATGTTTTTCAATGTTGCTTTGTAAAATTAACAAAGCGTTTGCCATGTCTACTTCGAGGGGGCTGGGGTTGTATGTCGAGGTTTTCATTTTTTATAAAATTACCATTTGATCAAGGCTGATGCCCAAGTAAATCCACTGCCAAATGCAGCCAGGCAAATCAAATCACCATCTTTTATTTTTCCTTCACCCCACGCTTCGCTCATGGCAATGGGTATTGATGCTGCGGTTGTGTTTCCATACCGCATGATATTATTGTAAACCTGATTGTCGGAGAGCTCCATCTTTTCCTGAATATACTGACTGATCCTCAAGTTGGCCTGATGTGGCACAAGCAGACTAATATCATCTTTCTTGAGGCTATTAGCAGTGAGGGCTTCATTGATCACTTCCATGAAACGAACAACAGCATGTTTAAATACCTGATTGCCATTCATTACCACTTTAAAAGTTGTGGTGTCCAATATTTGCTCGGGTTGTCTTTCAGCGTGCGGCCTGCTGCTTCCCGGATCTTTTACGTAAAGCTCCTCCGCAAATCTTCCGTCAGAATGAAGATGCGTTGATAAAATACCTGGTTTTTCTGTTGCCTGAAGAATTGCTGCTCCGGCACCATCACCAAAAATAACAGCGGTATTTCTTCCCCTGGTTGTAATGTCCAATGCAGTGGATTGTATTTCAGCGCCTACCACCAAAACTGTTTTATACATTCCCGTTTTGATAAACTGATCTGCTATGGATAAAGCATAAATAAATCCCGAGCAGGCATTGCGAATATCCAGTGCACCGATGCTGCCATCCAGTCCTAACTCACGCTGAAGCAGCACACCTGATCCGGGGAAGAAATAATCGGGTGTAATGGTGGCAAATACTATGAAGTCAATATCTTTTTCTGTCAGTCCGGCTTTTTGCAATGCCATACGTGAAGCCTTCGCAGCCATGTTGGCTACCGTGTCAGTTTCGGGATTTATCCACCTGCGTTCGTTAATACCTGTGCGCTCTATAATCCATTCATTGG
>CAYTBO010000044.1:15172-24421 GCA_964436055.1 uncultured Ohtaekwangia sp. | reverse complement strand
CCCTCCAATATCCGGGGATTTGTGTATTGCACTTATCCCCCAATATCCCGGGGATTTGTGTATTGCACTTATCCCTCGATATCCCGGGGATAACAGCATTGCTGTTATCCCCCTTATGTAATTTTAGGGTTAATCTAGTGAGTTTTTTTATACTAGTGAAAGGGTTTATGGCCACCCGAGTTGGATTTCTGTGTTTTCAAAGGATTTAGGCTGTGCCGCTTGCCCGTTTGCCCCCGTTGAGCTAAGCATGAGCTGCCACCGAAAACAAAAAACCCGGGAAGGCGTCCTACCGGGTATTTCGTTTGGAGCATCATGACTTACTTCCCACTTCACCAACGCTTACCCCACCTTCACCCTCACCGTCTGCATATTCCCTTATACGGGCACCAAACACACGACTTCAAGTTCGCAGTCTGGTCAAACGGGATGTTGGGATTGTACAACTCGGTGAGCGCGTCTTTTAGTAGTCCTTCGAATTCTGGGAAATGCACGCGGGCATCATCAATTACGTTCTTGCTGCGCCCCACTCCCAGTGGATGACCGAACGCAAAGCTGGAGTCAAACAGGTTTTTGCGGTTCATCAACCCCGGTACCAGGCGTGCGTTGCCATCACCCGATTCCTTATTATATAAGTAAGCATACAGCATGGTCTGGAAGGCCGCCTTGTTCCTCCTGCCCTCCCCATCAAAAAGGGAGGCAATGGTCTCCACCCCCAACTCATCTTTGCCGGTTTTGTAATCAATAATTCTAACCGTCTGGTGCTTGCGGTCTACCCGGTCAATTTTTCCCCCTAACATAATTTCCTGATTGCCCACGGGTATGGGCACAGCAAACTTCTTTTCCAACGCCTCCATCGTAAAAGGAGCATAGGCTTTATCGCGCTCGATGATCTTGGCCATAAACTCTTTGACGATGGTGCGCACCACAATGCGTTGCCCCTCGTAAATCACCTCCTTATCGGGGTCCAGATTATACATTGTGATAAAGGCCTTATCAATCAGCCGCGTCACCCGCTCTCCGGATTTTTTAAAGTCATCCTTTTCAATGACACCATTATGTAGAGCGGCCAGCTCATCGTAAAACCAGAACACCACATCGTGGAGCAAATTGCCGAACAGGCGTGCATCCAAATCTTCCTCTACCTCCGTGGCCTCGCGCAACCTGGCCAGGTGCTTGAGGTAAAACCTCAGCTTACATTCGATATAATCATTGAGGGCCGAAGGCGTGAGTTCGCGTTTCTGATCCGGGTCGCTGCCGTCTTTCAGGTACTTGCGCAACCGCTCCATCGTTTCAGGACTCTTGTGCACGGTCACGGGCTGGATGGCATTGATCTGCACCGCGTTGTGTAACACATAATGCTTGATGGGCAAACCCGATTCGTAAACCAATTGCTGTACAAAGCGGCTCATCTCGCCATTGCCAATGACATCTGGTTCTGTATTATAATAGAGGCTTATCTTTTTGGCGCGCTGCTGCAGCCGGTAGAACAGATAGGCATACATGGCATCCTGGTGATCGTGTGTGGGCAACTGGTAGGCTCTGCGGATGCTATGCGGAATATATGACCCTTGCCGGGCCGCGGAGGGGAGCATGCCTTCGTTGAGCGACAGCACAAATACATTTTCAAAATCCAGGTTGCGCGTCTCAAGCACACCCATCACCTGCAAACCCTTCAAAGGTTCTCCCGAGAAGGGTATCTTCTGGGAGAGCACCACCTGGCGGAATAGTTTTTGAAAGCCGCGCCAATCGGGGTGCTTGCCCGTGTCGTGCAGCACTTCGTGCAACCGGGAAAGATGCCGGTGAAAATGAAAGGCATACTCGCGATCAAAACTTTGGCTTTCGGTAAATGAAGCCCCAAACGTTTTCACTATCTGCAACAAATAGGCAGATGCGTCCGCTGGTTCGATGGATCGGAACAAATCCTGAAAGAGGGAGCTCTCTATCTGCAACTCGTCTTGCGAGATAAAAATGCGGTTGGCCTTGATGATGCTGTTTCGGATATTTTGAGCCTCCACCTTTTCTACGGCCAGCACATAGGCATGCGACAGGATGGCTGTCACCTGCCGATGACTGAAGTAGTTCCCTTTGCGTTGCAGTTGCAAGTCAATAAGTAGATCGAGCAGGTTGTATAAAGGCGTGTTGCGTAGCGGGTATCCCATGGTCACGTTCACATCGGTCAGTTCCGGTGGCAAGGAATGCAAAATGGGCAGCAACATGCTTTCATCCGGCAGCACGATAACGGTTTTTTCTGATTCATGTGCGGGTGGAGGGTTTTCACTCAGCGCCTGGCCTACGAGTTTGGCCTGCCCGATACGCTGCGGCACGCCTGTGAGGCTTATCTCCTTTTCGGAATTTTTGAAATTAGCAGGAGCAGGCTCAAACGTGCGCGACAACACCGGATGGTTTTTGTACTGCCGGAAAAACTGACCGGCTTCCTGCCACTGGTCAGACAAATAATAGTCATCCACATCCCAATAACAGTGAGCCCCTTCCTCCACATAATAACTGATGATGTTTTCTTCGGCTTTGGTCAACGCATTGAAGCCCGCAAAAATATAGTCTGACCCTTTTTCATTTTTTCCCAGCGACCCCCTGGACATCACCTTTTCAGCCACTTCTTTATGAATCATTCCCTCATAGCCAAGCTTTTCTTTTTTGAGCGACTTTCCATATTCGGCATACACTTTAGGCAGCTTTCGCCACACTTTCAAAAACTCTTCTTTGCTGCCGGCCGGTTTGTCTTCGAAGTTGAGCCAAAATCCTTTTAAGAATTCCTTCTGCTCATCGGTAAGAAAATCAAAGGATTCATCGAGCTCTTTCAGTTTGCTTAGATCCCTGAATAACAAGGGGGCGTTGGCCATGTATTTGTCCACTTCGTCAAAGTCGCGCAGCAGCATGTCGCCCCAGAAGTAAAAGCGATCGAAGGGCTCTTCGCTGTTCATCACTTCGTTGTACACTTTATATAATCGATAGATGAGCGAGAGTCGATCGGGTTCACGCAAGTCAGACAGGGATGAAAAGAAATCTTCGATGCTAATGAGTTTGGGTGACCAGGCAGGTTTGGTCAGACTCTCTGATAAATACTTTTGGAAGAAGAGGGCGGCTCTGCGGTTGGGGAAGATAATGGTGAGCCCACTCAGGTTGGGATGAGTGACGATCTTCTGGGCGATATCTTTTAGGAAAGGCTGCACTTTTTAGTTTTAAGTGTTAAGTGTTTAGTTATTAGTAAGTGCTTGTTGGTTTTAAGTGTTATTGCTTAGAATTTTTCTGAGACGTTTTGACTATTGCGGTAAGCATCCTGATCAACTCGGTGACATCAGATAAATATTTAGAATAGTCATAAGTAATAAACTGGGACTTATCCAGCAACCGCAGCCAGTATCTGGTTTCTCTAGCCTCCTTGGAAGCAATGGACATTTTGTTGATGAAATCCCTTTTTGAAATTCCAGCTTGTGCTTCCTCTACGTTCGCACCAATGCTGGTGCCACTTCTTAGAATTTGCTTGGATAGAACATACTCATGTTTGTCAGTCAGTTTGCGATACAAGTCAATGATGGTAAGCGCAAAGTCAAAACTTTTTTGGAGAACTGTACTTTCTTGCATATGGGTAAAAATTAAATGGTTACCTAATCAAAACTTAAAACTCAAAACTTAAAACTCAAAACTTAGTGTAGACCCCTTCATCACCTCCACCACTTCCAATCCATCCAGGTAAAGCAAATACCCCTGCACATTGGGATAACCCATTTGCGTGAGCAACCCGGAATAGCTTTCTACTTGTCTGCGATCCTGTTCTTTTTTAGCTCCTGTTTTGTAATCTACTATAATCGTGTTCTTTTTTCCGATCATCACCCGGTCGATACGGCTTTGCTTGCCTCCGGGTATCAGTACGGGCACTTCGGTGCGCACTTCCCACGAAGGCGCAAACCAGTGGCTCACCACTTCGTGATCCATCATTTTTTTTAGTTCTACCACCAGCACTTTTCGTTCCTCTCCGGTGAATGCATTCTGAATGTGAAGTTCATTCAACACACTCTCTGCCTCTGATTTATGTTTAATGTGTGCCAACAACCGATGTAATAAAATTCCATAGTTGATACTGGCTCTTTTCTCACTTACTGCTTCTTCAAAAAATTCCGCTCCCTCTCTTTTGATGACCAACTTTTGTCGCCAATCATAAGATGCATAGTGCGTCAAAGACAAAGGCAGGTATTCACTGCCCTCCACCTCGGAATTCAGCAACTCCAGCGTGCCCATGCACAACCGGTTATCCGCGAGTTTTTCTTTTAACGATCCGTCATTCAGGATGCTCTCATAAACGAGTTCCCCCACATTGCCAGGCTTGTCCAGGTTTGTCCTGGGTTGTGCAGCATAGGCAATCAACCCCTCTTCTGCTCTGGTGAAGGAGACGTACAACAAATTGAGATTGTCGATGTAGGCTTTGGTCAATTCGGTCTTATACGCGTCCTCAAAAAACGTATTCTCCAGGCTACTGCCGTGCTTCACGGCCAGGTACCCCATCTGATCAAAAGGAGGTTTATCAGAATGCACCCACAGTAAGGGAGGGATTTCATGATTCATTCGCCAGTTGAGAAAAGGAATGATGACGTACTTGAATTGCAATCCCTTGGCTTTATGGATTGTCAACACATTAACCGCATCGACCTTCCCCGCTACCTGAATAGACTTTTTGCCTTTCATCTTCTCCCACCACTCCAAAAAGGAGGCGAGGTCATTCTTTTCCATGGATGAAAATTCCAACACCAGATCCTGAAACGCCTGCAAGTACGCCAGCTCACTTTCCTCCTTGCCCAGGCCAAACAGGCGGATTAGTTCTTCGGTGAGTTCATATACTGAAAGTTTATTGAGCCATCCGGTTTGTTTCAAAAACTCAGCCGGTAGCAAGTTGTCCATCTGAAAGTTACCCGCTTCGTAAAACACGGCGTCCAATGGTTTGCCTTGCGTTACTTCAAAAGCCAATTGCCCGCGCACAATGGCATCGGTAGGGTTGTGCAAATAGTTCAGCGCACTCAGTAACAGGTTTACAGAGGCGGCTGTATCCAAGCGCAATGATTCATTGGACACCACATCATATTTATAGCCAGGTTTGGCACTGGTGTTTTTGTATTGCAACAGTTCGGTAGCGATGCGCTGACCTTCCTCGTTTTTGCGTACCAAAATTGCGATGTCCCGGAGCTTAATCTTTTTATCCTGAAGTTCCTCTATCAAAAGGGGCAACCGTTTCATCACCTCCATGGTCCAGTCTTCTTCGTCACCTGGTTTTTCCACAAAGTTGATTTCTACATATCCCTGGTTGGGAAACCTGACAACGTTCTGGGCCACATCTCTGAAGGCTTCATTGGCGAGGGGCTGTCCACTCATATCGCTGACGATGCGTGCAGACTGTTGAAACAATGCATTATTAAAATCCACCAATTGCTGTGCACTTCGGTAGTTGGTGTTGAGTTCTTTGATCTCGGTGGCGTGCTCACCCATGGCCAACGGCACCTGCTCTTGCAACAACTGTTGATCACCTCCGCGCCAGCGATAAATCGATTGCTTCACATCTCCTACTACCATGCTCGATTGGTTTTGATCCAATGCATCTTTGAGCAAGGGCAGAAAGTTCTTCCACTGAAATCCGGACGTATCCTGAAATTCATCAATAAGATAATTACGGAAATACGATCCTACCTTTTCATAAATAAACGGAGTGTCGCTGTCGTTGATTACGCCATTGAGAAACTTAGGCGCATCCGCGAGCAACATCAAATTATTTTCCCGCTTATACACTTTCAGCTTTCGGGTGATGTCTGCTATCAATCCAAAAGCATAAAAGTTTTTCAATACCTGTGCGACCGAATTATGCTTGGGGCCATTCATTATATCGTACGTCACCATTTCTTTGAGAATTGGGATAAGTTGATTATCTGCCAATTCTACCAATGCCTGATAATTGCGACTTTTTTTGGCAGGCCAGTTCTTCCCGGTAATTAAAGATGCTTCAATGCGTACTCCCCCCTGAAAATGTTTGCCTCTCGAAAACTCAAAAAAGTATTTGAATGCGGTACCCTGATCTTTATAATTAAAATCATCTACCGTAATCCCGTTCTTTTCAATAATCGCGATGGCCTCCGTACCTTTCTCCTTCATAAAATTCTCGAATACAGACATCTCTTTACGCAGGGTATTCATCGTTTCCTTATAAGGATTTGCATCCCCACTGGGCTTCTCCAACTTTTCTTCTATCGCCTGGAACTCCTCTCTAAATATTTCCCGGGCAAATCCGTTGAGAGCTGCCACAATATTCCAGTTTTCACCTTCCAACAACCGGTCTCGCGAAAACTCCACCACCCAATCGGTCAATTGCTTGTTGGTGCCCAACTCATCCATCAGTTCATCTACCACTTCTTTAATCACCAGGTCATTTTCTACTTCCAGTCTGAAATTGCCAAGTAGTCCTGCCTCCCGCGTAAATGACCGGATTACTTTTTGAAAGAAGGCATCGATCGTACTGATAGCGAACAGTGAATATTGATGAAGGATAGCACTCAGCACATTGCGACTTCTCAATCGCAGCTCCTCTTGTGTAAAATTTAATTCAGTACAAATTTCTGCGGCCAGGTTATTCTCCTTTCCCCGCGCAAAGTCATTCAGGTAGTACAGGATTCTTTCCTTCATTTCCTGAGTAGCCTTGTTGGTAAAGGTGACGGCCAGAATATGGCGGAAGTAATCCGTTCTGGATTTTAGCGCCAGTTTCAGGTATTCTTTGGCAAGGGTTCGTGTTTTACCCGATCCGGCTGAGGAGCGATAAATGTGAAAGGGTTTCTCCAGGATAGTTTGATTTTAAAAGGTTTTAACTTTTTGTACTGAAATATAGGAATCAATAGACACTTAGGCGAACAAAAAACACCTTAGAGAATAGTGTTTTATAGATTGTTCATTTGAAATGCATAAATTTAGCTTATTGCCTATGGTACGATTTAGCAGAATCTGGAATCATTTCGCCTATTCTTTCCCTATTCAGTTGTTGCTCAACAACTTTAAGCGAAATCACGTATTGCTCCTTTGCTGGGTTTTGTTGCTTGCCATGATTACCGGTAACTTCGGCAAATACTTAGGCATTCCCTATCTTTTTCTTGATCCCGAATACCTGAACAAGGTAAACTTCACCAGTTTCTTCATTATCGGCGCGGTGCTGTCCGGCTTCACCGTGGCGTTTCACGTCACCTGCTACATCTCAGATGGACACCGTTTCTCGTTCGTAGGAGCTCTAAGAAAACCTTTTACCAAGTTTGCCCTTAACAACAGCATTCTGCCTATTCTGTTTTTGATTATTTACAGCCAGCAAATCATAAGCTTTCAACAGGAAAATCAATACTGCACACCGGGTGACTTGTTCAAGAATATGGTAGGGTTGTTTATCGGATTCGGCATCATGACGCTCGTTTATTTTCTTTATTTCTGGTTTACCAATAAGGATATCTTTCGATATGTAGTCTGCCGCCTGGATGAGAAGCTGAAGCAAAGCGTGCGGGTAACCCGAGCCAGTGCCATGCAAAAGCTTGACATCGCACGCAAAAAACAGGTACGTGTAGACAACTACTT
This sequence comes from uncultured Ohtaekwangia sp., assembly GCA_964436055.1. Lineage (GTDB taxonomy): Bacteria > Bacteroidota > Bacteroidia > Cytophagales > Cyclobacteriaceae > ELB16-189. Next base: position 16,813 of record CAYTBO010000044.1, on the reverse strand, counting down.
TGACTATAGCCTGAAATTCAAAAGAGTAGACGACAACAAGGATTTTTACGACCGGCAGACCATCCTTCAGGTGTTCGATCAAAATCATTTTAACCTGGTGATCATTCAGCTTTTCATCTTTGCCATCGTTCTGGTGTTGGGTGTATTTAAAGATCAGCCTGCATTTCAATTACCTGCAGCCGCCAGCTTTATCATTCTGCTTACGATTCTGGTCATGCTCACGGGTGCCTTTTCCTACTGGTTTGGGTCCTGGTCAGGCACAGCCAGCCTGATTGTATTTCTTGTTGTGAACTACATGACAGGTCAAGATTTTTTCTCCAAGCCTGAAAGAGCCTTTGGCCTGAATTACACCATACCCCCTGCGGAATATTCTGTTAAAAATATCCAAAAATTAGCCGCCTCGGATACCATTCGGAGTGACGTAGCGCAGTCCTTGCAGCTACTTGAAAACTGGCGAGAGAAATTTCCGGCAGAAAAAAAGCCCAAGATGATCTTCATCACCGTAAGCGGAGGCGGCAAACGCGCAGCCCTTTGGGCGATGACGGCATTACAAACCGCTGACAGCATCACACAGGGTAACGTTTTTGAAAATACCGTGTTGATTACCGGCGCTTCCGGAGGTTTGATTGGTGCCAGTTATTTTCGTGAACTAAAGCTCAGGCAAAAACTTGGCCTTGCGGTAAACCCCAATTCGGTTTCACATCGATACAATATCTCCACCGACAACCTCAATCCACTCATCTTCAGTTTTCTGTCCAATGGACTTTTCGTAGGATTCACCAAGTTTGAATACGGTGGGTTATCCTACGTGAAAGATCGGGCCTTTACATTTGAAAACGAGTTGAATGCTATTACCAACGGCATCCTGGATAAGTCGGTGATGGCCTACCAGAAACCTGAAAGTGAAGCCATCATCCCCATGATGATTCTTTCACCCATTATCACCAATGACGGACGAAAACTCTACATTGCTTCACAGGGTGTAAGTTACCTGAATTCAGAAATCCTCAGTGTGCCTGGCTATGAGGACAATAAAATAGGAGGTGTGGATTTCCGAAAGCTTTTCAGTAAACATCAGGGAGATAGTTTGCGGTTTCTGTCTGCCTTGCGTATGAGCGCTACTTTCCCTTACATCACGCCAAACACCACGTTACCCACAGAACCCTCCATTCAAATCATGGACGCAGGGGTATCTGACAATTTCGGATTATCCACAGCTATCCGGTTTGTGCATTCATTCAGAGATTGGATTGCGGAAAATACTTCGGGTGTCATTTTTTTGTCGATAAGGGACTCTCCGAAATTATCCCCTATTCCTCCGCAGCAAAGTCAAACGATTCTTGACAACATTACTCAACCCATCAGCAACGTGTACAACAACCTGGAGAATTTTCAGGATATCAACAATGATGTGCTGATCAATCAGTCAGCGTCATGGCTGAAATGTCCGATGTACCGGATTGAACTTCAATACAAATCAGAAGAGAGCTATGTTCCTATTCTTCAGAAGATGGATAGCATACGGCAAAACAATCCGCGTGCTTCCTTGAGCTGGCGGCTTACCCAGCGGGAGAAGCAGAGTGTGATGAACAACATTCACCTGAGGCACAATCGGGTGGAGTTGGAGAAACTGCTACTGCT
>CAYTBO010000044.1:0-15072 GCA_964436055.1 uncultured Ohtaekwangia sp. | reverse complement strand
GTGTAGTCCGCGAAACTTACAGATAGGCGGGCTTCGCCCGCCTATCTGTAAGTTAGTATACTGTTATGTTTCATCAAAATTAAGCTGGCGGCACACGCAGCGAGAAAAACAAAGTATGTTGAACAACATTCACCTGAGGCACAATCGGGTGGAGTTGGAGAAACTGCTACTGCTGCTAAACAATTAATTATTGAGTTTACTTTGCTGTTGTGCGTTGAACTAATTGCCATCTCCGTTTCGCGGCTATCTTCAACTCTTATTTTATGGGAAAAGTGTAGTCCGCGAAACTTACAGATAGGCGGGCTTCGCCCGCCTATCTGTAAGTTATTGGCTTTAGTTCATAAAACATCAACTAGAAAGCTTACCCAGCAGGAGAAGCTGTTTCTACTCAACAAATAATTACTAGAGAATTAATCAACACCTGATCCTAATAATACCTTTCCACTTCGCATACCAGTATGTTTACCTTCATCGATCACCAACTGTCCGTTGACTAACACATATTTGAATCCAACAGAATAAGCGTGCGGCTTTTCAAAAGTTGCCCGATCACCCACTTGCGCAGGATCAAACACAACAATGTCAGCTACCATACCCTCCCGTAGCAATCCCCTGTCTTTGAAATTAAACTTCTGTGCCGGCAATGACGTCATCCTGCGGATCGCTTCTTCCAAACCGATCACTTTCTTTTCGCGTACGTACACTCCCAGCACTCGGGCATTGGTACCATAAGCCCGCGGGTGTGGCATGTTTTTTCCAAACTCCACAATACCGGCATCAGAGGCAGTCATGCTAAAAGGATATTTCATAATACGCTGCAGGTCATCTTCATTCATACTGAAGTAAACCATCTGCACCCTGCCGCTTTTGATGAGGTTCAAAATGGTCTCTGCCTCATCCTCTGCTTTTGCTTTCCCTCCCCGCAGCACATTGATCTCTGATATGCTCTTACCATTGTAAGATTCATCCGGTGAATAGCGTGCAACGACAGCATAACTATAGTTCTTAAGTTCTTTTTTCTTTAGTCCATCCACCATTTCTTTTTTGATTCTTGCTCGCGTGCCTGGATCATCCAACCGAAAATAAAGTGAATCTCTTCCACCGGAGAATGCCCATTCCGGCACAGTGGTATCAAGTGTAGTACTACTGGCTACGTAGGGATACTGATCAATGGTGACATCAATACCTTCCTGTCTTGCTTTTTCTACCTGCGCAATGGTGTTGATGGATTTACCCCAATTGGGTTTGTAGGTAATTTTAAAATGAGAAATCTGAACGGGCATGTTTGCCTGCCTTCCGATATTAACGGCCTCCTCGATAGCATCTCCTACATGATCGCCTTCATCTCTGATGTGAGACGCATACACACCATTGTACTTTGAAGCAGCCTTACCCAATGAAATTACTTCCGACGTTTTGGAATAAATACCTGGGATATAAATCAATCCAGTCGATAAACCAACGGCTCCATCTTTCATAGCCCGTTCTACGAGTTGGTTCATTTGCGCTTGTTCCTCTTCGGATGGGTCGCGTTGCGCATCACCCATCACCGTTCTTCTTACACTGTTGTGTCCGATCAATGAGGCGACATTAATTGACATTCCGATACTGTCCAGCCGGTGGAAATAGCTTTTTATATCCACATTAGATCCGCCACAATTGCCGGTCACTACGGTAGTAACCCCATCAAAAATAAAATTGTCCGCTGTCGGCACTTCCAGTTCATCTCCTTCAATATGAGCATGAACATCAATAAATCCGGGAGCAACGGTAAGTCCCCTGGCATCCAGCATACGGACAGCTTTGGCATCCTGTAATTTTCTTATAGCGTAAATTTTCCCATTCCAGATTCCTACATCACCATAATACCACGAGTTGCCGGAGCCGTCAATGATCTTACCATTTTTTATGATGAGATCATAAGTTTGGGCATTTGCAACAACAGAAAGCATAACCAGTAAAAGTGAAATGAATCGTAGCATGACTTTGGGTTTTGAAACGAATATTCAAAATTACCCTGATGAAACAAAATGATTCGCTTACAAGAGGTGATTCGGCGAGGTTTCTAACCTCCTACATAAAAAATTATGACTAGATAGAAACCAGGGATAATCCGGAAAGAAGGAAAAATTTAAAACCGAGTAAGCGGGCTATTTAAGAATGATAAAGGCAAAAGCAATATTATCGGTAAAGGTGAGGACTTGATTCAATATTGTATTATAATTCGAGCGCAAAATAGTACCGAATGTTCTCAAAAAAGATTCTTCATTTTCTCCATTCGCTTGACCTGAACGTTCAACTCCCCCGAGGTATTGAAGTTTTAAATCCCTACAAGGATGAGCTCATCGTTGATTATTGCAAAAAATTTTATGAGAAGTATTACCACGATTCAAATCAGCGTACGTTGATCGTAGGAATAAATCCCGGTCGATTTGGCGGTGGACTCACCGGCATTCCCTTCACCGATCCAATCAAGCTCCAGGAGGAGTGTGGTATTGTAAACAACCTACCTCAAAAGAAAGAACTCTCAGCTGATTTCATTTATCATCTTATTCATGCCTACGGTGGATGTGAACCATTTTATCATAAATTCTTTTTCAGCTCGGTCTGCCCGCTGGGATTCACCTCTGATGGGAAAAATTATAATTATTACGATACGCCGGTATTGCAGAAAGCCGTTTATCCGTTTATCGTACAATCCCTGGAGCAGCAAATTGATTTTGGGTTAAATACAAAGTTTGTCTATTGCCTGGGAGAAGGAAAAAACCTAAAGTTTCTAAACCAACTGAATGAGGAGAAAAAGTATTTTCAACACATCATCCCGCTTTCGCATCCACGCTACATCATGCAGTACAAAAGAAGGTATGTAGATGATTTTGTAGATGACTATCTTAAAAAATTGAAGCCCCCTTCATCATTCATATCTTAAAAGCCGCTACGGGATTGGTTCTGAGTGCCTTTGGTGTCATTTTTTAATAAATGAATTTATTTTTCAATGATAATATATTTTGATTGACAATAGATTAGTTTCCTGATGAATCCCGATTCTACATATTTAAAATCAGACACTTCATATAGCTAGTATTGGGTTATATTTGAGCGTAACATGAGTTCTCACGAAAAACTTCTACATACACTCAACCTCATCAAAATGGAGCGTGCTGCCGACCTTGATCAATACCGGCAAAAGGTGCTACTCACACCACTTCATCGCAAAACCCAGGAAGGTATTTGTTGGTATCCGGTAAAGCTTCGTAAAGATTACATCGGTACGGGTGAGCGATTGATTATCGAGGTGGAGCGCGTGGCCGCGTTAGATCAAAAGCATGTTTTTCAAAGTGGAAAAGCCGTGAGTGTTTTCAGCAATGCAAATCAAAAACCTGAAAAGAATAACATCGGAGGGGTGATCAACTATGTGCGTGATAATCTGATGGTGATCACACTTAATACAGATGAACTCCCGGAATGGGTAGATCATGGATCGTTGGGAGTGGATGTTATGTTTGATGAGATGAGCTACCGCGAGATGGAGCTGGCTATGAAAACCGTAATGAAAGCCGAAGGAACACGGTTGGCTGAACTCAGAGAGATTTTGTTGGGGAACGGTAAAATTACATTTCGTGAAATCGGATCTGTTGATTGGCCTGATAACCTGAATGAAAGTCAGCAAAAAGCTTTACAACATATACTCACCTGCAACGATATTGGAATTATCCATGGGCCGCCCGGCACCGGCAAGACCACAACATTGGTTCAAGCTATCAAAAAAGCAGTTCAAACCGAAAAGCAGGTTTTAGTTTGCACGCCAAGCAATGCATCAATTGATTTGTTAGTCGACAAACTGTCAACGGAAGGACTAAGTGTAGTTAGAATAGGTCATCCCGCACGAGTTACAGAACAATCTTTAAGCAAAACGTTGGATGCTCAAATTGCCGCTCACGCCAATTATAAGGAGTTGCGCATGATGCGAAAAAAAATGGAACAACTTCGAGGAATGGCTTCACGATACAAGCGAAATTTCGGATACAAGGAAAAAGAGGAACGAAGACTTCTGCGTCAGGAAGCAAATATGCTTAAATCCGATGCTGACGTACTTGAATTCTACATTATCAATGACATATTACTTCGAACGGAAGTGATCACCTGCACACTGGTAGGAGCATCTCATCCAGCCTTACGTGGCAAAAAATACAAAACAGTATTTATAGATGAAGCAGCGCAGGCACTGGAACCTGCATGCTGGATTCCTATCATTCGTGCGGAGCGTGTGATCCTTGCTGGCGATCATTTTCAGCTCCCGCCTACTATCAAATCGCGTGAAGCTGCGCAGCAAGGATTGGCTGAAACACTATTTGAGAAGTGTATATCCACACATCCACAAACTGCGAAAATACTAAAGGAACAATATCGAATGCACCAGGATATTATGCAGTTTCCATCGCAGTACTTTTATAGAAACCAACTGATGGCACATAGTTCAATAAAGCACCATCAATTGCCTGGTGAGCCTCCTGTCAGCTTCTATGATACTGCTGGATGCGGATACTTTGAAAAACAGGATGAAGAAACACTAAGTCGGTACAATAGTGAAGAGGCAAGTTTACTGATCAGGATTTTAGAACGGCTTGCAGATCAGGTTGGCGTTCAACATTGGATCAAGGAAGGATATACCCTTGGCATTATAACTCCCTATAGTGCACAGGTGGAAATATTGTACAAGCTTTCCGGACAATCGGTCAGCCTAAATGAACTGGCTCATTTAATCACCATCAATACAGTTGATGCCTTCCAGGGACAGGAAAGAGACGTGATCGCCCTTAGTTTGGTGCGATCCAATGAACAAGGAGAAATTGGGTTTCTTAATGATATCCGCAGAACGAATGTTGCCATCACAAGAGCCAGAAAAAAATTAATCATCGTTGGTGATAGTGGCACAATGAGTACCAACTCATTCTATGATGAGTTGGTGAGTTACGTTCAGCAGAAAAATTATTATATGAGTGCGTTCGAAATCAGCTAGTTGCCATTCGGGGAATACCTATTGTAAATGTTGTACCTGATCCAAATTCAGATTTTACATCAATTGTACCATTCAATCGCATAACAGCTTCTTTTAGAATATAAAGGCCCAGGCCGGAGCCCGCCACTTCTTCCGTGGCCCTGAAAAACATATCGAATATCTTTTCCAAATAGTCGGTTTGAATGCCCCTTCCATTATCTTGAATGGTAAGTATGTGCCGATCATCCATTGTCAGCATCGATATTTTTATTTCTGGTGTCATTCCATTTTCAAAGCGATGAAACTTTATAGCATTTGAAATAAGGTTGTTCAAAATAATTTTTAATCGAATTACATCTGTGATCAGCCTTTCCCCATCAGTAGTCTCGACTTTTACCCTAATATTTCTAAAGTTCGGATCATACTGATAGTCACTAAGAATATCAGAAACCAATTGCGTGAAATCGACTTCTTCAAATTTAACAGGCATCCTTGCGTTTCTGGAGTATTGAATTACTTCTTTAATAAACCATTCAAGCTTGATCACACTTTGCTCCATCATCTCGAGGTATTGCACCTGATCTGATTTTGGATTCTCAAGCCTAGCCACGTTGATTAAACCGAGTATGGACTTTAAAGGAGCGCTTAAATCATGTGAAGCACTGTACACAAACCTGTCGAGCTCATCATTTCTATGTTGAAGTTCTGCATTGGCTTTTTCAAGCTCTTCCGTTCGTTCCAAAACAAGCTTTTCCAATTTTTTCCTTTGCTTGTCTCTTAAATTCATTCCCAGGCCATAGGAACCAAGGGAAATAAAAATAATAAACAAGGTCAGAAACAAAATAACATTACCTTTTAGCAACAAGGGATCCGCATTGACAAGTATTCCAAAGGTATAGATAAGATTTTGGGGTAACCCTAATTCAAAGCTGTGCTGATAATCAAGAAAAGAGGGGAAATGATCAGGCCAAACTCTGCAGGCAATCCAGATAGACCAGCTATCAGAAATCAGCATTGTTAATGACATAGCGAATCAAAAGAAATTTTTTTATCATGCAATTAGCATAATTTATTATTGAAATCATTCAGATAAATAAAATATACCCCATTTATAATTAATACTAATCATATTTAAGAAGTCAAAACAGGAACTAGGTTGGATAACATATAAGATCGATGTATGTTTAGTTAAATAATTTAACTTTAACAATGAAAAAATCTATCATTTCATGTGCTGCATTTTTGATTGCCTCAACGGTACTCCTCCGGTGTGATACCAAAATCAAAAATGAAATTTCAACCGATGATATTCAAGGAGCACAACGTCTTGTCGGCATTGAGTTCACGCAAGAAGAGCTGGATACGCTGCTAAGCTATGTGCAAGAAAATAAGGCAGGCTTTGATAGTATGCGAAATTATAAAATAGACTATAATACTACACCGGCTTTGTACTTCGATCCGAAGCCGGATAATTTTGCCTTTAAAAAAAGACGATCTGAAAATTCAGATTTTAAATTGCCTGCCTCCATCGAAAGGCCTACAGCCGATGAAGCAATTGCCTTTATGACGGTTGCTCAACTATCCGTGCTGGTAAGAAATCAAGTAATCTCATCAACCGAGTTAACACAAATTTATCTAACCAGATTGAAAATGTTCCGTGATACGTTGCAGGCGATTGTAACTATCACCCAAGAGCTGGCCATGCAACAGGCAAAGAAAGCGGATGAGGAAATTCGAAGTGGGATGTACAAAGGACCGCTGCACGGTATTCCTTATGGCATCAAGGATTTATTTTCAGTTCCCGGCTATAAGACTACCTGGGGTGCGGCCCCCTATAAAGATCAAATGCTAGATGAGAAAGCCGCTATCGTTCAAAAACTTGAAGATGCGGGTGCCGTGTTGGTAGCAAAGCTTACATCGGGTGCGCTGGCACGCGGAGACGTTTGGTTTGGTGGGAAGACAAAAAACCCGTGGGACCTCAAACAAGGTGCAAGTGGCTCGTCTGCCGGATCCGGCTCGGCAACATCTGCGGGGCTGGTCGCATTTTCAATCGGAACCGAAACCTTAGGCTCGATTATTTCACCCGCTACCCGCTGTGGAGTTACCGGCTTGCGGCCAACATTTGGTAGCGTAAGCCGAACCGGTTGCATGAGCTTGTCGTGGTCGATGGATAAAGCAGGACCTATTTGCAGATCAGCGCAGGATTGTGCCATCGTATTTCAAGCTATCAAAGGAAAGTCAACAGGTGAAGAAGACCGATCGGTAATTGACTATCCATTTACATTCAATCCACCTACCGATCTCTCCGGTTACAAAATTGGTTATTTTAAAAATCTTTTTGACTCCGATACTTCTAAAGTAGGTTCAAACAATAGCCAAAGCCTGGAAACACTTCGTAAGCTGGGAGCGGAACTACAGGAAGCGAGCTTACCGCCAGGCATACCCTTTGAAGCTTTTGATATTATTTTACGCGCTGAAGCCGGAGCATCTTTTGATGAACTCGTGCGCACACATGGAGACCGGGAAATGGTGGAACAGCACCAGGCATCACGGGCCAATTCATTAAGGCAATCCAGATTCATCCCGGCTGTAGAGTACCTGCAGGCAAACAGGCTTCGTAAAATTTTAATTGAACAGTTCAATGAAATGATACTGGCATATGATTTTGTCGTATCGCCAACCTATGGCCGTCATGTATCCATGGCTACTAATCTAACGGGGCATCCGGCCATTTCCATACCCAATGGTTTTACTAAGGAGGGTCATCCAACCTCCATCACCTTAATCGGCAACTTGTACGATGAAGGACCACTACTGGAGGCAGCCTATCTTTTTCAGGATGTAACAGCATTTGATGACACATTCCCACCTCTATTTTTATCTAAACAGAAATAACAACTAGTTATTACTGATGGCTTTACCGCCGATAGAATTGCGTTATTTGTTTTAGGGGCTTTTGATTACATTCGTTATACACATTAAATCAAATCACGTGAAACGATCCACAATATTCATCGGCTTTATCATTATCCTGAGTGCTTTCGCAGCCGGGCCACTCCTAATCGATAAAAAAATAATAAAACAGGATCTTCCTTTCCTGATTGAATTTTACAAGATCCGGCACATGAATCCGGAAATATCTTTACAGGAAAAGGAAACTTCAAAAGTATTGGCGGCCGAATTGAAAAAAGCTGGATTCAGTGTGACCGAAAACTTTGGTGGGTATGGTGTAGTTGGTGTGTATAAAAATGGAAACGGACCTACTATCCTCTATCGCACAGATATGGATGCTTTGCCCATGTATGAAAAGACAGAATTACCCTATCAAAGCAAACTTACTGCAACCCTGAACGGTGAGGCTGTTGGAACCATGCACTCTTGTGGGCATGACATTCACATGACCACCTGGCTGGGAACAGCGCGGGCCATGTTAGCTATGAAGGACAAGTGGAAAGGTACTTTGTTACTGATTGGCCAACCTGCAGAAGAAATAGGTGCCGGTGCAAAATTAATGCTTGAAGCCGGCCTGTATCAAAAATTCGGTATACCTGATTATGGACTTGGTCTGCATTCAAGTCCCACCATTCCTGCCGGAAAAGTAGGGATAAGCAAAGGTTATGTAATGGCAAGTTCGCAAAGCGTAGATATTAATGTATATGGGGTAGGGTCTCATGGGGCTTCTCCGCATATGTCAATTGACCCCATCGTGATATCCAGCATGCTGGTGATGGAACTTCAGACGATTGTAAGCAGAAACACGAAACCTACAGAATCTGCCGTTGTCACCGTTGGCACCATCAAAGGGGGAACCGTAGGTAATATTATTCCAGATATGGTCACCTTAAAACTTACTGTAAGAACATTTAAGCCTGAAGTTTTGGAAATGGTAAACAGGCGTATCAAAGAAATAGCCCGGGGAGTTGGAATAGCCGCAGGTTTGCCGGAAGATAAATTACCGGAAGTGATCATAAAGGGTGCAGGTCCTGCCAACTACAATCATCCGGCAACCACCGACCGAGTTATTGAATCCGCTATATCGGTGATTGGAAAAGAAAACGTGATTGACGAAGAACCCGTAATGCTTTCGGAGGATTTTTCCTTGTACGGCCAAACCGAACACAAAGTTCCTACTGTATTTTATTGGTTAGGAACAGTGCCTGATGAGCGTATAAAGACCAATAATACACCGGGACTTCACTCTCCTTTTTATTATCCTCAACCCGAACGATCCATTGAAACGGGGGTCGTAGTTACCTCACAGGCATTATTGGATTTATTTAATACTAAAATTTAAACGCTTCCTGTCTCTTGGAGCGGGTAAAATTGGAAAAACGCTTTTCACCCTGGTAGGTGATCGAAACAATATTGCTTTGCGTTGGAAATAATTCCATCAGGTAATCAGCTTTCACTTCTACTGTGCTCCATTGTTCAGGGCAACGGATCTTGAATTGAAACCATATTGCGTCCGGCAGCAATTCACATTGTGTGAAGTTGAGATTTAGTAATTGGCTGTCAACGGAGAAAGAAAAGTGTTTTGCGAAATACGCTTCGATTTTGAGTTTATTCGATTGACAATCCGTTTCACTTTTGAGGCTGATTCTGGATTCCGCCAGATTGCTTAGTGCATCCTCCATATCATCGGTGAAAACTTTGATTTTGACTACAGCAAAATCACGATTTGGGTCATGCACTACCTCCGCCACCGAAAGGTAAATCGCATGGTCTTTCACCACAGCGTCCTGGAGGAAGGAGGAAATTAACACAAGAGCAATTAGGCTGTACAATACCAGTTGAGGATATAATCACACGAAGATATTACCAAACTCACTTCCTTACAATACTAGTATTTTCCAACGCGTTGTTGGTAGGGCCGGATGTTGATGACCATGGCCAGGTGTAGGTGGCCGACTCCGCGTTTAGCTCAGTAAAATCAGCATTAGCCGAAAGATTATTGAACGTAATATTGAATGCGTAAACCAAGGCTGCATCGTTGGCATTAATTCTGACTTTATCGATTGTCGTTTCAGTAGTACCTTCAAATTGAATTTCCGCTTTACCTTCTACCCCGTCAACCACTATGGATTGTCCCTGTAAACTCAATATTTCATCACTTCCCCCCACGATATCAAAAGATACTTCAATTTTATTGTCTGGAGTAGTGTAGGTCCAGCTTCCGATTAATGAAGTAAATCCCACATCATCCTCGCCGGAGCAACCACCAAGCAATAACAACCCAAGTAGTAAACTAACTGTGATTTTCATTTCTTTTCATTTATTAGATTCACCCAGGACATTCGTAAGCTTATACGCCAACGGCAGACCTATTGTTCCATTTCCTTTCTTTTCTGCAATAATAGTAGCTTAGCTGGTAAAAGAGAATACCTTAACTTGCGTGAATGGTCTCGTTTCATCAAGTATTAATAAATTTTTTTTAGTAGATAATTAAGGAGAATGTACTCCTTATGCTCCAATTTAAATAATGGCCTTTCTTGCCAAACAACTCTATACCAAACGTTCGGGCATTCCTGGTGCTGGGTTGGGTTTATTTACTCGAAAAGAAATTGCAAAAGGCGCCTGCATTGTTGAGTACAAAGGGAGGTTGGTTAAGTGGAACAAAATCAAACACGAAGACGGCTACAACGGCTATCTCCTCCAGGTGAACAAGGGCTGGGCAATTAACGCACTTCCTTACAAAAAGGCTTTGGGCCGATACGCCAATGATGCCATGGGGTTGAGGCGTGTGGAAGGGTTTGTAAATAATGCCGAGTATATCCTTGAAGGAAAGCGTTGCTTTATTTATGCCCGTAGAAGTATACTGCCGGGTGAAGAGATACTGGTAGAGTACGGTCGACAGTATTGGAATCTCATGAAGAGGATAATGAAGGAAACTGAGACAACGCGTTAAGCACTTATTTTATTGTAGTTTTCATTGGTTAGCGTTTGCTATCTACAAAAAGGGTATATATTTGCGACCCATTAACATTACATTAAACCTTACCGTATTTATTTATGACTAAAGCTGAACTTATTAGCAAAATTGCAGAAGATGCAGAAATCACAAAAACTGCTGCAACCGCTGCGCTTAACTCTTTCATCGAAGGGGTAACAAAAACATTAAAAGGTGGAGATAAGTTGACCCTTATTGGTTTTGGTACTTTCTCTGTAAGCAAGAGAGCGGCAAGAAAAGGTCGCAATCCCTTTACAGGAGAAGAAATCAAAATTAAGGCGAAAAAAGTAGCCAAGTTCAAGGCGAGCAAAGAGTTTTCAGGCAAACTATAATTTGTCTATCCCTTAAAAAAAACCCCGGATACCTATCCGGGGTTTTTTTTCATTTGATTAGTTCGGGCTATTCAGCCAGTATTTCTACATCCACACGCACATTCTTTTTTGCATTTACACTATGTTTATCGTGCAGCATCCTTCCGCCACCCCATGCCTTAATTTCAACTCGATCTTCCGCAATACCTTCTGATACCAACCACGCTTTTATAACTTCTGCCCTTTCCTTAGACAATTCCCTGGCAGTGGCTGTACCATCCTTCACATCATCAGCCAGCGAAAAAAAAGATTGACTTGGACCCATGGTTATCAATCTTCCCCGCGCATTCCCATTGGTATGACCATGAAGCATAATTCTGTAATTAGGATTTTCGTTTAGCATTTGCAAAAGGCTATTGAGTTGATACCTCGACTCGGGAAGCATGATAGCTGCATCATTATAGAAGTATACATTGTACAACGTATTGATGTCACCTTTGTGATAGCGAACAAGGTCAAATTTCACGATGTAATGATTACCCGCCCATTCAACATAGTGTTGCATGGTGTCGGTTGGGATTTGCTGAAAATTTACTTCATGCTGGAGTGGCCTATAACCAAACACATTGGCAAGTAAGGTAAGTATACCTGTCTTACTCTTGGGATCAGGTAGCTGTACCTGTTGGTTGCCTTTTATTTTACTGATGAGCCTGGCTCGTTCTGTATCAATTATTTCAACTTCGCCCTCGATTTGATCGTTGTTTGTGCTGTTGAATAAACTTAAATAAACGAAAGCTTCTGATATTACTTTTGGTTCGGTAATCGGTTCTTCGGTTTCCTCCTCTTCTTTCAACACCTCAGTTATCTCTTCAACAGGATCAGCTGTTTCTTCTTCGGTCTCGTTCACGGTTTCTTCCGGCACGGTTTCAGTTTCAATTTTTTGTTCTGCGACCTTCTCAACAATGGGTGCAGCCGAGGATGGCTCGTTCCTTTTTATTTCATCAGCAGCTTCGACCCACGTTATCGGGAATTCGCCCTTCATGATCCTGACCCAGGCCTGTTCAAAACCTTCTTTCTTTCGGGTGGCCAGCATTTCACTAATCGACTCGTCAAAATCCGTATAATAATCCAGATAAACATAAAGGTATTTCCGACCTTCATCGGCTCCGTAGCTGGCGTTTGTCTCAGAACCTTTAATTCTATTCAGATAATTTTGCGCGTAAGAATCCTGACCAAGTTTATAGGCTGCTACCACGATGTAATATCCGGGAGCTAGTGAATTTGCAGAGGACTGAGCCTGAACCTGGTTGGAAAGGGAATAAATGAGCAATACCATTACCCATCCCGAAATTGAATTAAAGCGCATCATTGTTCTATCAATTTTTGAAGCGATTAAAGTTGGCTCAAATGCGACACTTTATCAAGTATTTTAGTCGTTAATAAATGCTAGCCTTTTACTTATCTGATTTAAAAACCACCTCTTTAAGAAACCCGGCACCGTATCCGCTCAATTGTACCCAGGCTGAAGGACCGGCCAAAAGGGCAACCCTACTGGATTTTGTCTCTCGGTAGGCCAAATAGGAAATAGCTAAAAAGTAAGCCAAATAGCTAAATGTAAAGACAAGACCTAGCTTTAGATTTAGGATCAGCACAATCAACGTAATTGGCATACCCAGAAGGAAAATGGAAGGAAAACAATGTGTTGTCCTAATGGCACCGGGATGCTGACGGCCCACGAGCACCCGGCCTCTTCCAAAATTATATACCTGCCAAAAGAACTTCCTGAAGTCGGTCCGTCTTTTATGAAACACATAAGCATCTGGGATATACCCAACTTTGAAGCCGGATTTTTGTATTCGAATGCTGAATTCAATGTCTTCAGCATATCGGTCAAACTTGAACCCGCCCGTCTTGAGAAACACATCCTTGCTGATTCCCATGTTGAAGCTTCTGGGTTGAAATTTTTCCTCATTACGACTACCTCCCCGTATGCCTCCGGTGGTTAACACGGAAGACATCGTAAAGGCCATTGCTTGTTGTCGATTTGTAAAGTCTCTATGACCTCTATCCGGTCCTCCCCACGCATCACGGGGACAATGTTTCAAAAACGACTCCACATTTTCGAGGTATCGTGAAGGGAGTAAACAATCCGAATCAAAAACGATGAAGTAATCACCCACCGCGTGGCGATACCCAAAATTCCGGCTTGGCCCAGGACCAGAATTGGGCTTAACGAAGTATCGGATAGTAAGCAAATCGGAGTACCGTTCAAAAACTTTCTCACACGTATTGGTTGATCCATCCTCAATAATCAACACCTCAAAGTTTTTATACGTTTGCTTTGTAAGGCTTTCCAGTAACTCATCAACCTCCTGGGGCCTGTTGTAAACAGGAATAATAATCGAGTACTTTGGCATATTATCCATCTAAACAAAAGTAATCAATTGACGACATAAGCCACTTACATGTAATTTGTGTCCGTTCGGAAAATAGTTAAAGTGCTGCGTCTTGACTTTAATAATTTTGAGGATTAATTCAATGAATCTTAAAATGAATAAAGTACCGTTGTTGTTCATAACCCTTCTCAGTTTCGTTGTCTATGGCCAAAAGAAAAACGTAAATGAAGCTGAACTGATAAAAAAAAATGCCGTAGCCTCATTGAAGGATTTTTTCGCCCTTTTGAGTATTCCGAATGACGCTCACTTCCCTGCCGATATAGAAAAAAACGTTCAATGGTGTGAACAGGCTTTTTCAAAAAGAGGATTTACTACAATGCGACTCGAAACATCAACAGTTCCTCTTCTCCTTGCCGAACGTAAAGTAAAAAAACCAGTCAAAACCGTTCTCATCTATTTGCAAATTGATGGTCAACCAGTCGATTCATCCAAGTGGTTTCAGCCAAGCCCATGGACACCGACACTTAAGGAAAAAGATGATCAGGGAAATTGGAAAATCATTGATTACCAACAGTTGTATACAACTGTAAATCCTGATTGGAGAATTTTTGCACGCTCTACCTCCGATGCCAAAGGGCCAGCTGCTGCATTCCTTGGTTCTTTGGATGCGATGAAGGAAGCTCAATTTGAACCAAACTACAACATCAAGGTGATTATGGATTTTGAAGAAGAATTGGGTTCTCCCAGACTCCCCGATGCCGTTAAGCAATACAGAAATGAATTGGCTTCCGATATGTTTATCATATTTGATGGTCCTCGGCACGTCAGCAATGAACCGACGCTAAGTTTTGGAGCCAGAGGAATCTGTGATATTACTATCACCACCTATGGACCAAGACAACCGGTACACAGTGGCAACTATGGAAACTATACACCAAACCCTGCTATGCGACTGTCGCAACTTCTAGCGTCAATGAAGGATGAAGAGGGAAGAGTTACTATACCAGGGTTCTATGATGGAACTGTACTGACCGAACAAGAAAAGGAAATATTGAAGCAAGTGCCGGATGATGACAATGAAATAAAGAAATTCCTGGGCATTGCTGAGGCTGATAAGGTAGGCGATTCATTTCAGGAATCTTTACAATATCCCACGCTCAATATCCGGGGATTGAATTCATTGTACATTGGCACTAAGGCGAGAACACTCATTCCCTCAGAAGCCACCGCGGAAATAGATATACGCTTGGTGCCAACCAGTGACCCGGACAAACTTATCGGACTGGTAAAAAAGCATATTCAGGATAAAGGATATCATGTGCTCACTACTAAACCCACCGAAGAAGAACGAATGAAATTTCCTCGACTGGTCTCCTTTCAATCCAGTGTTTCATACCTGGCTTTTCAAACTCCTTTCGA
>CAYTBO010000043.1:0-24457 GCA_964436055.1 uncultured Ohtaekwangia sp. | reverse complement strand
GTGTAGTACTGGAACTTGAAGTTCCCCCAATGGCAAAAACACTTTTTTTTCATTTGCCTCACGAAAGGTAAGCCCGACTATTTTTGTAAGAAAGTCTACTCTTTTTGGTGGTTCGTCAATATGGAAAGCCAGCACAGTCGTAAAATCCATAGTACTGATCTGCTCAATATCTTCATCCAGAATACCGAGTGATCTCAAAACAGGAATCAGTTTGTCACGGTTTTCATTGTCTGGTTTAAGCCAGATGTCCATATCGCCTGTGGTGCGCCCATATCCATGATAAATAACAGCATAACCGCCAATAAGTATAAAATCAACGTTTGATTTAAGCAGTTGTATCAGAATAGCCTTATGCTCATCAAGTAATATATTCATCTGTTAATAATTTTTTTATTTTAGGTCAGATGGAATACCCATGCCTTATTATCATCCCTGTGGGTCACAAAGTGCATGGATATTTCATGTCTTATCAAAAATGATGCGCTTAGGTGTATTGCATGGATGTCTTAATTGATCTGCATAAACTTTTCGAATTAACTTCGTAACTGAGGCGATTCGTTGGCTTGGAGTAAGTGTTAACCAATACAAATAGTTGTCTTGTTCTTGAATGGCAAGAGAAGATAAGGTTAGCCTCTTTGGCTTTGGTTTACCAGGATAGTGGACTACGGGTTCTTTCACCCTATTATTCGATAGCTCAGCTTTCTTATTAGGTATTTGACCCCTTTTTTTCATAGTATATGAAAAATACAGCGTTTCAAAGCCTGCTCCAAATTTTAAGACACCAGAATATCCACACTTTGCAAACCTCCTTTTTGCTACCTTTGCGCGTTAAAATCGCACGAAAGAAATGACGGGAATGGAGAACATCCGCAATTTTTGCATAATAGCCCATATCGATCACGGCAAAAGCACCCTGGCCGACCGCCTTTTGGAGTTTACCGGCACACTAACCGGTCGCCAGATGCAGGCTCAGGTTCTGGATAATATGGATCTGGAGCGTGAAAAAGGCATTACCATTAAGTCACACGCCATACAAATGGCCTATAAGTACGAAGGAAGGGAATATATTCTCAACCTGATCGACACCCCCGGCCATGTTGACTTTTCTTATGAAGTTTCCCGATCTATAGCTGCCTGCGAAGGAGCTTTGTTGATTGTAGATGCGGCACAAGGCATTCAGGCACAAACTATTTCTAACCTGTACCTAGCACTGGATCATAACCTGGAAATTATTCCGGTGATAAACAAGATAGACTTACCGGCTGCCATGCCGGAAGAAGTAACCGACCAGATTGTCGATTTGATTGGCTGCGATCGTAACTCTGTAATTAGAGCAAGTGCTAAAGAAGGCACAGGCATAGAAGAAATTCTGAAGGCGGTGATTGTGCGCGTTCCTCCTCCCAAGGGTGATCCGAAAGCTCCGTTGCAAGCCATGATTTTTGATTCTGTATTCAATTCTTTTCGTGGCATTGAAGTTATTTTTCGGGTTTTTAACGGTACCATGCGCAAAAACGACCTGATAAAATTTGTAAACGCCAATAGGCAATATGGTGCTGATGAAATCGGGATATTGAAATTAGAGAAGGTGCCACAAAAGGAAATTAGTGCTGGTAATGTGGGTTACCTGATCTCCGGAATTAAAGTGGCCAAAGAAGTAAAAGTGGGAGATACGATTACCTTGGTGAGCAATCCGGGTGAGGCCATTAAAGGATTTGAAGATGTGAAGCCCATGGTTTTCGCCGGTATTTATCCGGTAGATACTTCTGAATTTGAAGAGTTACGTGCCTCCATGGAAAAGCTGCAACTCAACGATGCCTCATTAGTATGGGAGCCGGAAACGTCTGCCGCCCTGGGCTTTGGTTTCCGCTGTGGATTTCTTGGGCTGCTTCATATGGAAATCATCCAGGAACGTTTGGAGCGGGAGTTTAACATGACGGTAATCACCACGGTCCCCTCCGTTCAATTCAAGGCCCACCTTACCAATGGCAAAGTACGCGACATCAATGCGCCTTCGGAAATGCCTGATCCGACCACCATTGATTTTATCAATGAACCTTTCATACGGGCACAAATTATTACGAAGTCAGAATTTATAGGCCCCATCATCGGCTTATGTATGGACAGGCGAGGGGTAATCAAGAATCAGATGTACCTCACTTCCGATCGCGTTGAATTAACTTTTGAAATGCCTTTGGCGGAAATCGTATTTGATTTTTTTGATAAGTTAAAAACCATCTCGAAAGGATATGCTTCGCTGGACTATACGTTAATCGATTGGCGCGAAAGCGATATGGTAAAATTAGATGTACAGTTGAATGGTGAAAAGATTGATGCATTGTCAGCGATTGTTCATCGCGGCAAGGCTCATGAATGGGGAAGGAAGTTGTGCGAGAAATTGAAAGAACTCATTCCAAGACATATGTTTGAAGTTGCCATTCAAGCCGCTATCGGACAAAAGATTGTAGCAAGAGAAACATTAAGCGCTATCCGCAAAAACGTATTGGCGAAATGTTATGGTGGTGATATTTCGCGAAAACGCAAACTGTTAGAAAAACAAAAGAAAGGTAAGAAACGTATGCGTCAGGTAGGCAATGTGGAGATCCCCCAAGAAGCATTCATGGCCGTATTGAAAATTGATTAGAATTTTAGTTATTGTTTGACATCGAAAGTGATTAACGCGTATTTTTATAGCACATGGTAGATACAAACAAATACACGCTGATTGACGGTCGCAAGATTGCTGCGGATATCAAAAAGGAAATTGCGGAAAGAGTGAATGAGTTGAAGTCGCAGAAGCGAAAACTTCCCCATCTCGCTATTATTCTGGTGGGTGACGATGGAGCCAGTACAACCTATGTTGATGGAAAAGTGAAAGCGTGTAAAGAAGTTGGTTTTCATTATACACTTATGCGTTTTGCGGAGACCATTTCAGAAGAGCGATTACTAAAACATATTGATCAAATTAACAATGATGATGACATCGATGGCTTCATTGTGCAGTTGCCATTACCAGCGCATATTGCGGTTGAGAAAGTAACTGAACAGATACATCCCGAGAAAGATGTTGATGGATTTACAAATCAGAATTTTGGAAGCATAACATCTACCCATCCTCTTCTTTTGCCTGCTACCCCGTTTGGGGTAATGGAATTATTGAGGAGGTATGATGTAGAAACGAAAGGAAAACATTGTGTAATGGTCGGAGCAAGCCGTCTGGTAGGCGCTCCACTCAGTATGATGTTGGCTGAACAAGGACGTGCGACAGTAACCATTTGTCATAAATACACCCAGGACCTTCCTTCGCATACCAGACTTGCCGATATTTTATTGGTGGCGGTAGGCAAACCAGGATTGATCACTGGTGACATGGTTAAAGAAGGAGCTGTTGTTATTGATATAGGAACTACCCGCGTTGAAGATCCAACCAAAGCAAAAGGCTTTGCTTTAAAAGGCGATGTAGATTTTGACTCTGTAGCCCCCAAATGCTCATTGATCACACCTGTACCTGGTGGTGTAGGCCCGATGACCATTGTGTCACTACTGGTAAATACCCTGAAAGCGGCAGAACAAAGACCACACTAGTGGTATGTTAAAATGATTGAACCTCGTATTCCTATCGCACCCCTAACCCCTGAAGGGGCACATCAGCGCACTTGTTCTCCTTTAGGGGATCAAAGGGTGAACGGGGCAAAACAACTTCAAACTGACTCAAATTGAATTCCGGAAAAGAAGTATCGCCATCCCTTCTTCCCCTTATGGAGGATTTTTATACCATCCAGGGTGAGGGAACATACCAGGGCTCCCCGGCTTATTTTATTCGGCTGGGAGGCTGTGACGTGGGTTGCGTTTGGTGTGATGTTAAAGAGTCGTGGGATGCCGGCTTGCATCCACTAGTTCACGTTGAAAAAATGGTAAGCAACGCAAAGCAAAGTGGTGCCCCGATAGCCGTGATAACAGGCGGTGAGCCGGCCATGTATGACTTAGGCGAACTTACCCACCAGCTTCATGCCCAAAACCTTCGGACCCATATTGAAACATCCGGTGCATATAAACTGACGGGAGGCTGGGATTGGATTTGTCTCTCACCAAAAAAATTCAAAGAACCGGTGGAATCAGTTTGCTCCATGGCCCATGAATTAAAGGTTATCGTATATAATAAAAGTGATTTTGATTGGGCGGAACGATATGCGGCAATGGTAAATTCAAGGTGCAATTTGTTTTTGCAGCCAGAATGGTCAAAGGAAAAAGAAATGCTCCCCCTAATTATCGGTTACGTCAAATCAAACCCCAAATGGAGGATTTCGCTGCAGGTGCATAAGTACATGAATATTCCATAGCTGAGCCAAGGGTATCACATTTTTTAATTTTTATGGTTCTATAATTAGTTGTGGCGGGCAAAGGAAATTTTTTCTTTATGCTTGATGACTCACCAAGAGATGTTTAGTTTTATAAAATGGACAATGTGCCGATGAGGTTGTTTGTGATTTTATTTATCCTGATAATAGCCAGTTTTGAAGTGGATGCTCAACTTAGTACCAGTAAAAAGAAGGCAATAGAGTTATACAATCAGGCTGATAACTACCGCGTTCGTGGTCAATATTCAACAGCCATCGCTTTGCTTCAGGAAGCCATAGAAAAGGACAAAAATTTTGTAGAAGCCTATTTTCGATTGGGGTTCACTTATAAATCCATGCGGGATTTTAACCGCTCCAATTTGAATTTTGAGAAAGGACTTTCGCTAACACAGGATCCAAAGAAACAAAAGGGGTTTTTCCTTGAATTGGGAGAGAACTACCTGAAAATGGGTGGATACGAGAAGTCCCTTAATTATTTGAATCATTATTTGTCGGAAGAGACTATGAATAAACAGCGCATTGTACTGGCTGAACTTTGGAAAAGAAACGCAGAATATGGCTTGCGCAATAAGAAAATACAATCTCAATTTCAGCCACGGCAATTGGGAGATACAGTCAATCGATTTGGATTACAATACTTTCCCGTACTTACCGCCGATGAGCAATTGCTGATTTTTACAAGAAGAATGGGTCCGGGACCGGATGATGATGAAGATTTGGTGGTGTCTCGAAAGGATGAAAATGGAAGATGGACAATTCCTGTATCCATTTCACCCAATATTAATTCGCGATTCAATGAAGGAACTTGTACCATTTCAGCGGATGGAAGAACATTAATTTTTACCTCTTGCATCGGACGGAAAGGCTATGGCAATTGTGATTTGTTTTACAGTAAAAAAGTGGGAGATGAATGGTCGGTGCCAATCAACATCGGCCCTGAAATCAATAGTTCCGCGTGGGAGTCTCAACCTTCATTGTCCGCCGATGGTCGCCTATTGTATTTTGTTTCCGACCGAAGAGGTGGGATTGGCGGACGAGACATATACTTCTCTAAAAGAAAGGAAGATGGCAGTTGGTCTGCTAGCGAAAACCTGGGTCAACCCATCAACACACCGTTTGATGAAATATCTCCTTTTATCCATGTAAATGGAAGAACCTTATTTTATGCCACTAATGGTAAGCCCGGGTTTGGAGGATTTGATATTTTCAAAAGCGAAATGGATAACGGCAAATGGGGCATGCCGGTAAACTTTGGGTCGCCCGTAAATGATCATGAAGATCAATTCTCCCTTTTTATAACCGCTGACGGCACCCGTGGGTATTACTCGCATGAAGATGGAACCCGAGATAATTCAGCACGACTCTATGAAATGACTATTCCGAAAGAACTTCAGATTGAGTATAAAAGCAATTTTGTAAAAGGAGTAGTTAAAGACAGAAAAACCAATAATCCCCTCCAGGCCAGGGTGGAATTAATCGATCTTAAAAATGATCAATTGATTTCTGTGGTGGAGTCGGATTCAGTAAGCGGATCGTATCTGATGGTATTAACCACGGGGTCTGATTATGCCCTTTATGTAACTGCACCCGATTACTTATTCCATAGTTTGAATTTTAATTATGAAAGCAACCTTAATCCAGAGCCGGTAGTGATTGATATTTTGCTGGATAAAACAGATACCGGAGCAACGGCTGTGCTAAATAATATTTTTTTCGATTTTGATAAGTACGAATTAAAAGACAAATCGATGACAGAACTCAATAAAGTAATCAGGTTTTTAACGGAGAAGCAAACTGTGAAGGTGGAAATCGGCGGGCATACGGATAGTGACGGTTCGGCAGCTTACAATAAACAGCTTTCACTAAAACGGGCTCAATCGGTGGTTTCCTATCTGGTTCAAAATGGCATTAAAAAGGATCGTTTAGCTGAAAAGGGGTATGGTGCGGATAATCCAATCCGCCCCAACGATACGGATGCGAATAAGCAGGCAAATCGGAGAATAGAATTTAAAATTGTTGAATATTGAACGAATGAAGAACGGTGCCATTTTTTATATACTATTTTGTTTTGTGAGTTACGCCTGCGGTGAGGATGAGGAGGTTGTAATAGAACCGGAATCATTTACTGTTTCCTTTGATTTTCAATCCTTATTTGAAATCGATGAAAATGATCCTACCGAGATAATTATACCGATCAAACTTAATCGGTCGCTGGAAGAGTCTGTTGCAATTACGTACGAGACAATTGGACAGGATGTGGTTAATGGCAGCGACTATTCGTTGCTGTCGGCCAACCCATTAGTCATTGCTCCTGGTTCATTAACCGCCAACGTGCGGATAACCATAAATGACAACAGCGTTCCCCAGCCGGAGGATCGTAGAATTTTTTTGAGAATCAGGTCCATAAACCTCAAAAACGGAAACATAGGAGTGCCTAAAGAGGTGATAATTAGCATTAAAGAAGATGACTGTGACAAGCAAATCACGGATGTAAAAACATGGTTTGGAGAGCTTACCATACAAAGCCTGAATAGCTCTTCTGCAGGGATGGGATCAGAAAACGCGCAAGGAGTTTGCAGCGGTCTTCTTAATGTAAAAGGAAAATTTATTGGCGAAAACAATCCAGAGTCTACCCTCACCGTGTCGTTGGTTAAAGATTCTGCGAACCCTACCACAGGGGAAGCCGCTATCAACAGGTCAAAATTATTTACGTTCACCAATCAGTATGAAATTGAAGCCACAGGAACCTACGATGAGGAAGCAGGACGGATTACGTTGAACTACGAATTTTTTGACTTGAATAGCAGTGCGAATAATTTTGAGAGCACCGCGATAATTACAACTAATTAAAAATTATAGAACCAAATTCCAACGACATGTCTGGAAAAGTAAAAATCCTTTTTTATCTGATCATTGAAATAGGGTTATACAACCCGGTGATAGCTCAGCCTTCGGCAGATCATCTTCATCGACTGGATAGCAATTACAAAATACAATTTCATCAAGCCGGGTTACGCATTGAAAAATACTTAAAAAAGACAAAAGGGAGTCGTGAAGTTTTTCGAAGAGATGGATCAATAATGGTAATGGTGGATGTATCGCCATCGGGCATTCCCATTTTCATAAAATCGGATAATTTGGAAGCTTCGGAGTCTGTTGAGGTAAATGAGTTGAGAGTGGGTGGAAGCCTTGGGCTAAACCTGGAGGGCACTGGTATTCAAATAGGAATTTGGGATGAAGGAAGGGTGAGGAACGATCATGTTGAGTACATTGGACGCGTTACTCAAATTGATGCTAACCCAACATTCAATCTGCATGCATCTCATGTATTGGGCACTATGATTGCCACGGGAGTGAATTCCAATGCGAAGGGCATGGCACCGAAAGCAACAGCCATAGCATTTGATTTTAATGGAGATGTGGGAGAAATGATTTCACAGGCTAAACCTGACCAGACATCCATAATTTTATCCAACCATTCTTACGGCACCCTTTCCGGATGGGATTTAAATGGAGGTAACTGGACCTGGCATGGAGACCCATCTATCAGTAACGTAAAAGACTGGAAATTTGGATTTTACAATTCCACGAGCCATTTCTACGATGACATCGCATACAATGCACCTTATTATTTGATTGTAAAATCAGCCGGCAACGACAATTTCGATGTCGGTGATGGATCGCGTCCACCTGATTGTGATCCTTTTGATTGCATACCCACCAATGGTGTTGCCAAGAATATTCTTACCGTAGGGGCTGTAAGGAAACTTACCGGACCCTATACCGTGCCGGCGGATGTCGAGATTACAAGTTTTAGCAGTCTTGGTCCGGCAGATGATGGACGGATTAAACCAGATCTTGTAGCTCCAGGGCAAGCCCTTTTCTCTGCTTCTGCGAATACATCCGGCACTTATGCTACCCTTAGTGGCACATCCATGTCGGCACCGGTAACAACGGGTACTTTGGCTTTGTTGCAAGAGCTATATAAAAATCTGAATGCGGGTAATCTAATGAGGTCGGCCACATTAAAGGCACTGGCGATTCATACAACAAAGGAAGCCGGATCCAGTTCAGGACCTGATTACGTATTTGGATGGGGACTGCTCGATGCGGAAGCAGCCGCTAAAGCAATAATTGAAGAAGATGACCAAAATATTTTTATTAAAGAACTGACTTTACTCAATGATGAAGTTTTTGAAATGGATATAAACCCCAAGGAAAACACCAAAATTACAGCAACCTTGGTTTGGACAGACCCTGCTGGACCCATTTTGATTCCTTCCTTAAATCCCACAACTAAAATGCTCGTTAATGACCTCGATTTGGTTTTGACGGATGATGGGGGCACTTCTCAATTTCCCTGGAAACTGAACCCGTTAAGTCCCCAACTCGCCGCAACAAAGGGAAATAACGTTACTGACAATGTTGAGAAATTAGAATTCGATCTACCCCAACCCAGGAGTTATAAACTAAGCGTATCACATAAGGGGAATCTGGTAAACGGGTCACAGGATTTTTCATTGATCTTGTCATACACTTCGGTTATCGACCCACGGATTTCTTACTATTGGATTGGAAATACCGGCTCATGGGACGATGGGGCCAACTGGTCCCTTTCCAGCGGAGGCATTGCAGCCAATGCAGTGCCGGGACCTGAAGATAATATTGTGTTTGATGAGAATTCTTTCTCTTCTGATAATCAGACGGTAACCTTAAATCAGGATCAGGAAGGTTTTTCTTTGCGATGGTTTGCAAATAGGGAAATAGATGTATCATTCAATTCGCATTCTCTCTCACTGGGTGGCGGACTGAATTTGCTTTCGGAAGAGATCACATCGGTATCTCCGGGAACAATTGTATTCAACGGGAATGCCAATACCGATGCGGCAGTAAATTTGAACAACAACGTACTTGATGACATTTCGTTGAGATTTTCCGGAACCGATGCAAAATGGTCCCTTACGGGCGACTTTCAATTATCCGCAATTGAATTGGAGGAGGGAAGCCTAACAATAAGCAATAATGCGATCAAAATCGGATCGTTAAGTTCTCCCGGTGTACTGCCAAAAAGTTTGATACTGGATAACTCGGAAATTTCAGGCTTGAGTTCGATGAATTTGGATTTTTCAGGAATCCACCTAGAAGCAAGTGATGCGACCATTAGGATTCCATCTGGACTGATAGCTCAAATCAACTTTGGAGAAAACTTGTTTGAAGGTATACTGGATTTGACTGGGGGTGAGGTGGCTTTATCCGGAGACGGAATAATTAAGGAAACAAAGGGATTTGGCACATTAATTATTAACGGGAATTTCAGTTGGGAAGATTTTACTTTGAATGGGGGTTCTTCTGTGGTCTTGAAGGAGTCACGTATTCAAACTTTCACCAACCAATTTTCATTACCGGCAACGCCGTCCAACAGAATTTCAATTGAATCGGATGGGCCGCTTGCGTCAACACTGCAAATTGGAAAAAACCAGAAAATCTGCCTCGATAATTTAGATGTGGAAAATGTGGTTGTGTCCGGAGAGGGTGTGGTAAGCGCCGGACTAAATAGCGTTATTGTCAATTCGCCCGGTTGGGTTGAACGCGCTTGTGCTGATGTTCTCTTTGCCGATTTTGATGTGGAGTTTACATGTGAAAAAGCTTCTGTTTTCTTTATGGATAAAAGTTCCGGGCCGATTGAGGAAAGAACCTGGAACTTTGGAGATGAAGGCTCAGGAAATAATGAATCGAATAAGATAAATCCTATTCACTTCTATGAAACGGTTGGACCGTACGTAGTTTCGTTGCAGGTTTCTAATGGCGCAGAGTCAGAGGTTTACACAAAAGAAATCACATTAACTGAAAATTTATTAGAAGATAATAGGGTTGAGTTGAGTAATGGCAAATTGATTAGCTTCTTGCCGGCAGAAAAGTATCAGTGGGTTTTGGATGGTGAATTACTTGAAAATTCCAACCTTCGGTCAATTGACTTTTCGAATGAAGCAGGCGAATATGCAGTGCTTACTTTTGATGAAGTATGCAACAAAAGATCCAGTGTGTTTCTAGTGACCGGTTTCGGAGATGAAAACGGAGCAAATGGAATTAATGTTTATCCGAATCCGGCTAGTGATAAAGTTACGATTCAAGACAACGGTAAAGCACTACTCGGAATTAGAATGCTATCTAATCTTGGGCAGCCATTGAATGCTGACACGATAGCCATTGAGAGCGGTTGGCAAATAGATGTTTCTGAAATACCTAAAGGAATATATGTACTACAACTACTTTATCAGGCTGAAATCGTTCATAAAAGAATCATCGTGAGATAGTGAAGAACTAAGCGATCCGTTAGTAATTAATTCCTTTCACCAAGTAATTTTTTACATAATCGTCAACTCCGCTTTCTAATTCAAAAAATGGTTGGGAATAACCAATTCCCTTGAGCTTGGTCATATCAGCTTCCGTGAAGTACTGGTATTTGCCTCGGATATCAACAGGGGTATCAATAAACTCAATGTCAGGTTCTTGGTTAAGTGCTTTAAATACACTTTTTGCTAAGTCAACAAAAGTTCTTGATTTACCTGAACCCAGGTTATAGATTCCAGCGTTTTTTCTATGGTGCATCAGAAAGTAACAAACATCAACTACATCTTTCACGTAAACAAAATCTCTTTTTTGCTCTCCATCCCGATAGGCAGAATGATGAGATCTGAAAAGTTTCATCTTTCCAGTGGATGAGATTTGATTGAAGGCGTGAAAAACGACGGAGGCCATGCGTCCTTTGTGGTATTCATTAGGCCCATATACGTTAAAAAATTTCAAACCCGCCCAAAAGAAAGGCTGTTTAGGTTGAGTAACAGCCCATAAATCAAATTCATGTTTTGAAAGACCATAGGGATTGAGTGGCTTTAAGGATTGAAGTTGTGCTTCCTCATCGTGTGAAGGAACTTCACTTAGGCCATACGTTGCCGCGGAGGATGCATAGACTAAGGGAATCTGATAGTTATAACATGATGTCCACACGGATTTGGAGTACTCCGTATTTAGTCGGTGAAGCAAATCCATGTTGAATTCGGTTGTATCGGTACGGGCGCCAATGTGAAAAACAAATTCTACATTTTTATGATGGATATCGAGCCAATGGATAAAATTATCCCTGTCAATTTTCTCTTTTAGTATTGTGTTGATTAGATTTTTGTCCTTTTGGGCGTCCCCAAACTTATCAACCGCCACGATGGCGTTGAAATGTTCATTGTTCAGTTTCTTGATGAGGCAACTTCCGATAAAACCTGCTGCTCCCGTAACTACAATCATCCTATGATTTTTTGGGGCAAGTTAATGTATATTTGCGGCAGATTAAAGGTATGGTTTACGTTAGTAGAAAAGAACATTTTAATGCAGCTCACAAGTTGTACAATCCTTTGTGGACAAAGGAGAAAAACAGTGAGGTTTTTGGCCAGTGCGCAAATGAAAATTGGCATGGTCACAATTTCGACCTGATCGTAACGGTAAAAGGTCAACCTGATCCGGACACCGGATTTGTTATTGACTTAAAGAAACTTAGCCAACTTATCCGGACCGAAGTGGTAGAAAAGCTTGATCATAAGAACCTGAATTTGGATGTAGATTTTATGAAGGATAAACTGGCCAGTTGTGAAGTTTTAATTATTGAAATTTGGAAAATTCTTTCACCCCGAATTTCATCTATCAGCAAATTTGGGACACTTCATTCCATTCGCCTCTATGAGACACCTCGCAATTATGTTGAATATTTTGGTGAATAAATCACACGCACAGTGAAATACTATTTGATTGCAGGGGAGCGCTCGGGCGATCTGCATGGGAGCAATCTTATGAAAGAATTGAAGAAGCAAGATCCGGATGCCCGATTTCGTGGATTTGGTGGAGATTATATGAAGGAGTCGGGTTTGGATCTTGTCATTCATTATCATGATATGGCCTTCATGGGTCTTATCGCACTTTTTCTCAATCTAAGGACATTGCTTGGCCGGCTTAAACAATGCAAGGATGATATTCTACAATATCAGCCCGATGTGGTAATACTAATTGATTATGGTGCTTTTAATAAACGCATTGCTAAATTTTGTAAGTACAGGCAGGTTAAGAATTTTTACTATATCTCTCCAAAAGTGTGGGCCTGGTATCAACTGCGCGCGCGTGAACTCAAGGCTAATGTAGATCGGATGTTTTGTATTCTTCCTTTTGAAAAGGAGTTCTATAAAAAATTTAATTGGGAAGTCGACTACGTGGGTAATCCGGTCTTGGATGCGGTGAAAGCATTTCAGCCAAATCCTGATTTTTTTTCCGAAAATAAAATTCATAAAAAGGAACATGTGGTAGCCCTATTGCCGGGCAGCCGCAGAAGCGAGCTGATCAAGATCATCCCATTGATGAGTCAGGTGATTGAGGCAAATCCTGATTACACGTTTGTCGTGGCGGCTGTGAAGTCAATGCCGGCTTACCTTTATTTGCCCGTCACCCGTTTTCATAATGTTCAACTGGTATTTGATGCTACCTATGACCTTTTATCCAATGCGCACGCTGCCATTGTTACTTCAGGTACGGCCACACTGGAGGCGGGCTTATTTAAAGTGCCTCAGGTGGTCGTGTACAAAGCAAATCGATTTGAATATTTTCTAGCCAAACTGATGATCAAAGTAGAATTTGTTTCGCTGGTAAACCTGATCGTGAACAGAGAGGCGATCCGGGAGTTGATTCAAAAGGAAGCTAAACCGGAAAATGTGATTATTGAAATAAGAAGATTAGTAGAAGACTCATACTATCGCAAAAGAATTAAATCCGACTATGAGGAATTGATCACTATTTTAGATACAGGATCAGCATCGGAAAATGCCGCCAGACTAATGGTGGGGTATCTAGTTGTCCCTTAAAAACTTATTTTCTAAAAGTATAAAACGATGGATTCTTTCTAATGAATGAGTAGCCTATGTATGCCTGCGCAAAGCTTCGGCACACAGGTGCGATAGGCAATTAGCTCTCCGCATTACAAGTGCAGTCGCACAACAAATCATCAGGGGCGGGCGCAGCCCGCTCCTGATGATTTGCACGGACCATTGATTTTATTAGTAAACAAACCTGTTTTAGGTTTTTAAGGTGTGACTATCTTAAAGCCGACACTTAAGCGACTTTCAACTTGCTGTAGTGTGATTTACTGAACTTTTCTTCAGCATAAGCCCGGTTGATGGAAAGCTTGTCCGTTGTCTTTTCAGAAGGAAGCTCAAACATGGCATCGTTAACAATGGCTTCGCAAATTGATCTTAGCCCTCGGGCACCCAATTTGAACTCAATTGCTTTTTGTACGATGAAATCCAATGCCCCCTCTTTAAACTCTAATTCAATGTTCTCCATTTCAAAGAGTTTCTTGTATTGCTTCACCAATGCGTTCTTCGGATCGGTTAGTATTTTTCGCAATGCTGTTTCATCCAATGGATTGAGGAAGGAAAGTACGGGGAGCCTTCCGATTAGCTCAGGTATTAACCCAAAGCTTTTCAAGTCCAGTGCGGATACAAATTGAAGGAGGTTGTCTTTGTCAATTTCGCCAGGCTTCAGGCTATCCGCGGTAGCCGCAAATCCAAGCGGTCTTGTGTTCAACCGACTGGCGATAAATCTCGAAATTCCTTCAAACGCACCACCGCAAATGAAAAGTATGTTATCCGTATTTACTGTGATCATTTTCTGATCAGGATGTTTCCTTCCCCCTTGCGGAGGCACATTAACTGCGGTACCCTCCAATAGTTTCAATAGTGCCTGCTGAACACCCTCACCACTTACGTCCCGCGTAATGGATGGATTATCAGACTTGCGGGCTATTTTATCAATTTCATCGATGTAGACAATTCCTCTCTCAGCAGCCTCCACATTGTAGTCTGCAGCTTGTAGAAGGCGCGTGAGAATGCTTTCAACATCTTCACCCACATAACCCGCTTCCGTTAACACGGTGGCGTCGGCAATGCAAAAGGGAACTTGCAGCAGCCTGGCCAGTGTCTTGGCGAGATAGGTTTTTCCTGTACCCGTTTCACCTACCATAATGATATTCGATTTTTCAATCTGAACATCACTTTCCGCTTTCTTCTGCATCAACCGTTTGTAATGATTGTAAACGGCTACTGACATTACTTTTTTTGCCTCGTCCTGACCAATTACATATTCATCCAGAAATTTTTTGATCTCCCTTGGCTTGATGAGTTTGAAATTCGGAAGATTTCCTGCTTCTGTTTTATTTTTCTTCTCTTCAAGCAGTATTTGACTGGCTTGAGTTACACACTTATCGCAAATATGGGCGTGAATACCCGATATCATCAGGTCTACATCCTTTTTATTCCTCCCGCAAAACGAACAAGTAACTTCAGCCATGTGATTCCCCAATAGAAATACAAATGTACCAATTATTAATACAAACCGGAATTAATGCCCCTACTGGTTTATTTCTTCTTTTCCAATACCTCATCGATAAGCCCGTAGCTTTTCGCTTCAGCAGCCCTCATCCAGTAATCGCGATCTGAGTCTTTTTCTATTTTTTCAAATTTCTGACCGCTATGCTTGGCTAAAATAGTGTACAAGTCTTTCTTTACTTCAATTGTTTGTCGCAATGAAATTTCCATGTCCGATGCCTGACCTTGCATACTGCTCATGGGCTGATGAATCATAATTCTTGAATGGGGAAGACCGGAGCGTTTTTTATCAGCGCCACATGCCAGCAAAACGGCTGCCATTGAAGCGGATAATCCTGTACATACCGTGGCTACATCAGGATTAATGTATTGCATGGTATCATAGATTCCCAAGCCGGCATACACAGAACCACCGGGACTATTTATATACATGATAATATCCTTTTTGGGATCAGATGACTCCAGGAATAATAGTTGAGCGGTGATTAAATTCGCAATCTGGTCGTCAATACCCATACCTAAAAAGATAATCCGGTCTGAGATCAATCGGGTAAAAACATCGATTGCTCTGAAATTACCCGGACGTTCTTCAATTACGTACTGGGTCATATTTTCTATTTTTTGTGCATAATCGTCTACTGTGTTGCCACTAATGCCAACGTGATGCACTGCGTACTTTCTGAATTCATTGTTAGCGTTCATATGAAATTTTGTTTGTTTGTATTGTCGGAAAAACTTGAAATTTATTCTTTATAGAATATTCAATGTTAAATAAAATTCTGCAATAAAAAAGTCCCTGTAACTAGGCTAATTCATTAAACTTAATTTGAAAACCAAAGGTTCAATCCTTTCAATGATTGTGTTTTTCAACAATCTTCCTGAATTCATCAAGGCTGACAGATTTTTCAGTAACTGAAATCGTTCCTTTAATGGTTTTTAGAATTTTTTCATGTCGGAGCTGATCAAAAAGCTTCATAAAATTCTTTCCTTCCTGATCAGATAGATAATTATCCGCAATGGCATCCAATTTGTCTCCCAATTGTGCTGCAAATGCCTGCCCACCAAATTGTTCCATGATCATGTCCTTGGCTTTTGCTTTTACTTCCACTGCTTCAACGTTGATCTTCAGGTCTTCAGCGATTTTATTTTTAATAAGGTCCCATTTCAAAGATTCCTTATACTGATTGAACTCTTTCTCCAGAATCTCATCCGTAATTTTTTCTCCTCCTGTATTCTTAAGCCATATTTTCAGGAATTCATCAGGCATATTGATTTTGGTACTTTCTACAAAATGGTTTTGAATTTCGTGATCCAAGAGGTGATCTGTCTCACGCTGATAATTGCCTCCGATGGTCTCTTTGATTTTATTGATAAACTCCTCTTGTTTTTTTACCGCATCCTTACCGAAAACTTTATCGAAAAGATCTTGATTGATCTCAGCTGGTGCTACACGGCTTATGGAGGTAATTTTAAATTGGTAATTTCCTTTTTTTGTTTTTGCTTCCTCTGCCGATATGCCTAGTAGATTTCCCATCTCTTCTTCAGAACCAAATGTTTTTTCAATATCAAATACCAGGGTTTCATCCTTCGCTTTGCCTGAAAAATTAGCCTGTACTTTCTTGTCAAGCTTACCAATTTCGATATAGGCACCTACCGTAGCTTCACTTCCTTCCTCACCGATCTGTCCGTGTAGATTATCAGTGACTTCACTTAGTTCCGGATAAGTCACCTCGCCAAATCGCTTGGTCAGATCGGAAAGGGTGTCATCAATCACCTTCTTATCTACTTCAATTATATACGACTTCAGCTTAACCTTATCCGAGAGTTCGTACGTGAAATCATCAACCAATCCGATTTGAAATTCAAATTCAAAGTCTTTTTGAATATCCCAATCGATTTGATTGGTTTTTTCGTGATTCGGGAGTGGGTCGCCAAGAATTCTCAGTTTGTTATCTTTGATATAGTCTGATACAGCGTGCGACAGCAAGTGGTTTACTTCCTCTACTAAAATGGATTTGCCAAACATCTTGTTAATCACACCACGGGGTACTTTACCTTGTCGGAATCCCTTGATGTTTGCCTTGCGAGCATATGACTTTATTTTTTCTTCTACTTTCGGTTGATAATCACTCGCTGAAAGCTTAATTTTAATAAGACCGTCGGTAGTAGTTTTTTTTTCTAATATAATGTCCAAAGTGATCCGGGTTTTTGTGTTTCCAATAAAATTATGAACCCTCGGTGCCAGTCATGTTTACCTGGGAACGAGGGTTCTGGTGTAGTGCGGGTGGAGGGACTCGAACCCCCATGGATTGCTCCGCCAGATCCTAAGTCTGGTATGTCTACCAATTTCACCACACCCGCTTCAATTTGCGGCCATTTTTTCTTGTATTTCCCCCTTACCATCCCAAATGCGAAATGGCTGCTGGTCAAAAAAGGAGTGCAAATTTATAGATATTTTATTACGATTAATCAATTTTCTCAAAATTCACAGGAATTGAAAAAGGATTTTTTGCGTTTTAAAAAAAAGATTGAGTAGAATCAGATTGTTTAAACAAAATATTCGAATACGTGGTAATTGATGTTGAAGAGGAGAAACGAGAGATAATTAACCGATATCGCAGGATACTTCGTAAGGCCAAACCTATACTGGAGCCCGGTGATGCCAAGCTCATCAAAAAGGCATTCACCATTGCATTGGAAGCGCACAAAGACATGCGCAGGAAGTCGGGCGAACCATACATTTTTCATCCCCTGGCTGTTGCCGAAATATGTGTAGAAGAGATTGGGCTTGGTACTACTTCTATTATTTCAGCCCTGCTTCATGACGTAGTGGAGGATACAGACATTGAGTTGACGGACATTGAGAGAATGTTCAGCCGGAAAATTGCCAAAATTATTGACGGACTTACAAAAATCGGTGGCGTCTTTGAGTATGGCACCTCGGCTCAGGCAGAGAATTTCAGAAAAATGCTTTTTACCCTTTCGGAAGATGTAAGGGTAATTTTGATAAAACTGGCCGATCGTCTCCATAACATGCGCACGTTGGGGAGTATGCCACGAAATAAGCAACTCAAAATTGCATCTGAGACGATTTACCTTTATGCACCACTAGCTCATCGGCTGGGCCTCAATGCCATCAAAAGTGAATTGGAAGATCACTATCTGCGATTTATGGATGGCCAGGTGTTCGAGGAGATATCTTCCAAAATTGCCGACACCAAAACTTCTCGAAACAAGTTCATCAAAGCCTTTATTATACCCATAAAGGAAGAGTTGGATAAGCTTAAGATCGAATATGAAATCAAAAGCAGGCCCAAGTCAACACATTCGATATGGAATAAAATGCGCAAGCAAAATATTCCTTTCGAGGAAATTTATGACCTGTTTGCCATAAGAATAATTCTGGATGCACCGCTTGACCAGGAAAAATCTTTTTGCTGGCAAGTGTATTCAATAGTGACCGATTATTACACTCCCAACCCGGATCGGCTTCGCGACTGGATCAGTACACCGAAAGCCAATGGATATGAATCGCTGCATACCACCGTAATGGCAAAAAATGGACAATGGGTTGAAGTACAGATTCGAACAAGAAGGATGGATGAAATTGCTGAAAAAGGGTATGCGGCTCATTGGAAATATAAAGATAGCAATGCCACCCACGAATCGAACCTTGAAAAATGGTTGGTGCACGTACGGGAATTACTGGAAAGACAGGACTTGTCGGCACTGGAATTTGTTGATGACTTTAGAGGGAATCTTTTCAATGAAGAAATATTTGTGTTTACGCCAAAAGGCGAGCTCAAGACGCTTCCGAACGGTGCTACGGCACTTGATTTTGCTTTTGAAATCCATACCGATGTTGGGGCAAGCTGTATCGGAGCAAAAGTGAATCAGAAACTGGTACCCATCAATCACATCCTTAAAAATGGTGATCAGATAGAAATTCTAAACTCGGCCAAACAGAAACCGACTGAAGATTGGCTGCGGTTTGTGGTGAGTTCCAAGGCAAAATCAAAAATAAGGGATGTTCTCAAGGAAGACAAAAAAATAGTTGCCGAGGAGGGTAAGGAAATGCTTCTAAGAAAATTAAAACAACTCAAGCTAGACCCCAACAATCAGATGTTTGAGAGAATGCGGGCATACTTCAAGGTGAATTCTCAGTTCGATTTAAATTTTAGAATGGGGAAAGGATTGATCACCGTAAATGACCTGAAGCGCTTCAAGGAGTTCAAGCCATCCTCTCCATTGAAATCGAAACCCCTGATGAGTGATGCGCAGCATATTGAAGAGGAGATTTTGAAAGTCAAGGGCAGGTACGATGATATCTTATTGATCGGCGAAGACATGGATGTGGTGGAGTATAAGCTCGCAAAATGTTGTACCCCGATTCCCGGAGATGAAGTTTTTGGTTTTGTCACCGTGAATGAGGGTATAAAAATTCACAGAACCAATTGCCCCAATGCCACTGAACTGTTGGCTAATCACGGAAGTCGTGTGATAAAAGCAAAATGGACTTCACAACATGAAGTTGCATTCCTAACCGGACTCAAAATCATTGGTACGGATAGGGTAGGGTTAATAAATGATGTTTCCAAAATAATCTCTGAAGAATTAAAAGTAAACATGAGTTCAATCACATTCAGCACCGACAGCGGAATATTTGACGGAGAAATAATGCTTTATGTAAACGATACCCGGCACCTTGATTTTTTAATCAGGAAGTTGGAAAAAGTTGAAGGTGTTGTTACCGTCAATCGATTTGACTCACGAAATATTGATAACTCCAGCCTCGAGAAAATAAATAACTGATTATGTTAATACCTCTTTTTCAAGCACAGAGAAGCACTCTGTCCGTTGTGCTTTTTCTGATTGCAAATTCTCTGTTTGGACAATTCACAAATCGATATCCAAAGGTTGACACCTATCGGCATCATATCTACTTAGAAGCATTTGAATTTCCTTTCTACTCCAATGGACCAGTTTCTCCGGTTGCATCACCTAAAGGAAATCAGATTGCATTTTCAGCTTATGGGTGGATATGGATATACGATAAAGCGACTAAGAAAGCCTCGCGACTAACCAACGGAGGAGAAATGGATTTCCTCCCCTGCTGGTCTCCGGAGGGTGAACAACTTGCTTTTGTCAGGGATACCGGAAGCGAAACATTGATTCAGGTGGTTGACAAAACGGGCAAGGAGCTAATGAAAATTGACCATGCGAATGCCTCAGAATTAGACCCTTACTTCTCACCTGATGGAAATTTTTTATACTATTCATCTTCAGCAGATGGAACATTTGATGTGTGGGGGTATAATTTAAAGTCTTTACAAAAGGAAAAAATAACAACCGCTAATGATGGAATGGAGATGCGACCGGTTCCTTTCGGTACTGGAGGAAATTTCTACTTTATTTCCAAGGCAGAAGGCGTGGTAGATCGGATCAAAAAGTATGATGCATCGACAAAGTCAATCACAATCATTGATGAAGGAAGAATATTGTCGCAGCTTTGGATGGACACCAACACCCAAGGAGATCAACTTACGCTGAATTGGTCGAATACACTTACCTGGGACTTGCATATTAAAAAGGCAGCCATGGGGGCACCCCATCTGGAGTTGGTGACAAATGAAAATTACGTTACGTACCCGAGTTGGAACAAGGCAAATGAATCCATCCTTTTCTCCATGGCGGGAGTTGATCTTACTTTTGAGATGTATGAAATTCCTCAAACCGGCGGAAGTCCGGTTAAATTGGAGGTCAAGACGTGGGATTATGGGGCCTCGATAAAAAATAAATCATTTAGGATTGAAGAGGACTCAAAGAAAACACCCGCGCGTGTTTCGGTCAAGGCAGAAAATGGTCACTTCATTATTCCTTCAGGCGCTGTGCCTCGTTTTGACTCTCAGAATGGTGAGGTGTTTTTTTATACCGATGGCGAATTTACTCTTGATATACCATCGGATAAAGTAAGTATTAAAGCTAGCAAAGGCTTGTTTACGTATGCGGAAACCGGTTGGATTGTTATAAGCGAACAGGACGATTTTCAGATAGAACTAAAAAGGATGTGGAAGAAAAGCGGATGGTATTCCGGTGATCATCATTTTCATTTAAACTATGGGGGTCCGTTCAAATTGCAACCGGATGATTTGATGCCAATCTTAAAAGCGGAAGACCTCGATTTTGCTACTCCGATGGTTGCTAATCTTCACTTTCAGTTAAAAGACCAGGAATATTTGACGTGGGAAAATGCTGAATTTCCAAAAATTAGATTTGGACAGGAGGTAAGATCTCATTTTCACGGACACATTGGCTTGTTTGGAAGCAATGATTTATTTTTTCCTTGGTTTTGGGGCCCGGTGTTGTATGAATCTCACACCTATGACGACCGTACCAATGATGAAGTGCTGATCTTTGGAAGAGGTAAAGGACAAATCGGATCGTATGTACATCCGATTTCCGATCAAAACCCGATTCTCAATGAGGCAAGCATGTCCAGAATTCCAGTCGGCCTGGTGGCAGATGTGGTTAATAATAATTTAGATGCGTTTGAAGTGGCCTGTTTGTGGAGCGATGAGATTGGATCCAGCATCATGTATCATCAGTTTTTAAATCTGGGTATACCGGTTGCGCTCACAGCAGGCACTGATGCATTTCCGGGATATGCAAGAGGAATGGCCGTAGGCACTACAAGAATTTTTGTTAATACGCAAGGGAATACAGACTGGAATACTTACCTGGATGGCGTCAGAAAAGGCAGAAGTTTGGTGACAAATGGCCCCATGATTGATTTTAAAGTGGATGGAAGTGAGCCCGGTCAACTCGTTAATTCTGAAAAGAAAAAGGTGACATGGGAAATGGAAGTTTTTAGTAAGAATGAATTGGATAAAATTGAAATTCTTGTAAATGGCAAAGTTGTGTGGAGCGCCAAAAAACCCCACGCAGGAGGCACACAAAAATTTTCAGGATCAGTTAGTTTGCCGTCAGGTGGTTGGGTAGCAACGCGTGTTTCTGGTTCTGGGATTTCCTGGCCACAAATGGATAGTTATTCTTTTGCGCACACCTCTCCGATTTGGATTGGTAAGGTAGGTTCTTTCGATCCGGTAGTGCGCAGGCAAACGGCAGCCCTTTTGCTGAAGATTTTAGACCTTTCCTGGGCTAGAGTAATAGAAGGGTACAAAATTAATCCCGTAGATGTACAGGAACATTATTTCCAAAAGGCAAAGGAAAAGCTTGAAAGGATGAAAATCGAATAGCCAGGCGATCCTGTAACCTAAGGGCAACAGCCCCACAAATCATTACAATACCCTTATATTTGCTGGTCATTGTTGCATATGCCTATAAATCAAAAAATATTCGAAGAGGTTCAAAAGATTTTCACGGCTTATCTGGAAAATAAGCAGTTGAGGAAGACCCCGGAAAGGTTTGCGATTCTTGAAGAGATATATTCACTTGGAGGCCACTTTGATGTAGAATCCCTGTATATCAACATGAAAAATAAAAGTTATCAGGTGAGCCGGGCGACCGTTTACAATACGTTGGACTTATTGGTGGAATGCGATTTGGTTAGCAAACACCAATTTGGAAAAAATCTGGCGCAATACGAGAAATCATTTGGTTACAAACAGCATGATCATTTGATTTGCACGGATTGTCATAAAGTGACTGAATTTTGTGATCCAAGGATTCAAAATATTCAAAACACGGTTGAAGAGCTCTTGCATTTTAATGTTTTGCACCATTCACTGATATTGTATGCAACGTGCACTAAAAAAAATTGTGAAAACAAGAAGCTTTAATGATTTACTAAGGATAGTTGATTGATTTTGACGGTAAAGGATTGACAGATGAATTTTAGACAAGAGATTAAAACAAATACACTAATACTCAGGATAGCCGGGGATTTGATTGGGGAAGACAATGGAACTCAACTCATCGAGGCTGTGAATGAAGCCGTGAGCCATAAAGTAGTAACCTGCATAGTTGACATATCGGAATTGCGGTATATCAATAGCAGTGGTATCGGTGTGCTGATAACAATACTCACGAAATTCAGAAATAAAGGCGGGGATGTATACTTGATGAATCCATCAGACAGCGTGAAAAAGTTGCTGGCAATTACGAAGCTGAATGCGATTTTTACGGTGGTATCTTCAGAGGAAGAGGCTATCTCGTTATCTAAAAAATAAGCAGAATCCATATTGATTCCTAAATGAAAGTAGATGTACTCCTGGGCCTTCAGTGGGGAGATGAAGGCAAAGGCAAAATTGTTGACGTGCTCGCACCCAAATACGATGTGATTGCCCGCTTTCAGGGAGGGCCTAATGCAGGTCATACGTTGGAATTTGATGGAATAAAACATGTCCTCCATCAAATACCCTCAGGGATATTCAGGTCTAATACAAAAAATGTAATCGGCAACGGGGTAGTGCTCGACCCGGTTGTTTTTAGAAATGAGATCGAGAAGCTGAGTAAATTCAATCTTGACGTTAGGAAGAATCTTTTTATATCTAAAAAAGCCACGATTATCATACCTACGCACAAGCTGCTTGATCAGGCTTACGAAAGGGAAAAAGGAGAAAACAAAATTGGCAGTACACTGAAAGGTATCGGCCCTTCCTATCAGGATAAAATTGGGAGACAAGGATTAAGGGTTGGTGATACGTTGTCTGCTGAGTTCAATACGAAGTTTAAGAAGTTAACGGAATTGCATTTTACGATTCTAAAGAACCATGATCTGGAATACAATTGGCAAGAGTTAGAAGATCAATTTTTTAGCGCAGTAGATTTTTTGAAACAATTTACGCTGATCGATAGCGAATATTTCCTTAATCATGAAGTTAAATCAGGTCATTCTATTCTGGCGGAAGGTGCACAAGGCTCATTGCTTGATATTGATTTCGGGAGTTATCCTTTTGTCACAAGTTCTAATACCGTAACTGCCGGAGCCTGCACAGGTCTTGGTATTGCCCCTCATCATATCGGGGAAGTATTTGGAATTTTTAAGGCCTACAGTACCAGGGTAGGCGGAGGGCCATTTCCTACCGAGTTGGTTGATGCGCAAGGAGAGAAGATGAGAAAGGCAGGCAATGAATTTGGATCAACTACCGGCAGGCCTCGCCGATGTGGCTGGATTGATTTGCCGGCTTTAAAATATTCGATCATGATAAATGGGGTTACCCAATTGCTAATGATGAAGGCTGATGTGCTTGATGATTTTCCGGTAATCAAGGTCTGTACCAAGTATCAATTAGCCAATGGAACGGTCAGTGATACCATGCCCTATGAATTGGTAAACGAAAAGATAGTACCAATATATGAGGAACTTAAAGGATGGAATACTTCATTAAGAGAGACTACGGGAAGCAACATGCCACCAGAACTTTTAGCGTACATTTCTTTTTTACAAAAGGAATTGGAAGTGCCCATTACGCTTGTTTCTACCGGACCAGATAGGCTCCATACGATTTATCTGTAAGGAGAATTCATTAAAATTTTAAGATTAGCCCTTGTTTTATGGGCTAATGAAAATTACCTTTGCAATCCGTTTTGAAAAATGGGTAGGTTCAGTCGGAAGCTTTAACCCGTAATCACAAGGTTTTTTAGACCTTCATTGAATTGGAAAAGACCAGTTCACGCGTTCTTTGAATGGATGTAATTTGATAGCGGACCCGTATAGAATCG
>CAYTBO010000042.1:23221-24919 GCA_964436055.1 uncultured Ohtaekwangia sp. | reverse complement strand
AGAATACTAT
Organism: uncultured Ohtaekwangia sp.; assembly: GCA_964436055.1. Lineage (GTDB taxonomy): Bacteria > Bacteroidota > Bacteroidia > Cytophagales > Cyclobacteriaceae > ELB16-189. The sequence continues at coordinate 24,909 of CAYTBO010000042.1, read as the reverse complement.
ATGCTGATGCTGAAGGAAGGATCAAGATAGCACTGGCATTTAATGAGGCAATTAAAGGAGGAAAAATAGGACCCGTTGTATTGGGTAGGGACCATCATGACGTATCCGGAACGGATAGTCCGTTCAGGGAGACATCGAATATTTATGACGGATCCCGATTTACGGCAGATATGGCCATTCATAATGTGATAGGAGATTCCTTCCGTGGGGCAACGTGGGTTTCTATTCACAATGGGGGAGGTGTAGGCTGGGGTGAAGTAATAAATGGTGGCTTTGGAATGTTGCTGGATGGATCGCAGCAATCGGAAAACCGCATCAAATCCATGCTTCACTTTGATGTAAATAACGGAATTGCACGCAGAGCATGGGCCCGAAATGAGGGCGCTGTTCATACCATCAACCGGGCGCAAGCTAGCAACACCAAACTTAAGATTACAATGCCTCACCAAGCCAACGATCAATTGATCGATGACCTTTTCTGATTTTATATTCCATGCTTAGACCACTTTATTTACTCATGTTCAAAATTCTTGGGTGGAAAACACGTGGTCATTTCCCAGAATCAATAAAACAATACGTGATTGCTGTCGCACCTCATACCAGCAACTGGGATTTTTTTGTGGGTCTGGCAGCCCGGAGTATTTTCAGGCTGCATAAAGCCAGATTTCTTGGTAAAAGCTCGTTGTTTAAACCGCCCTTCGGTTGGTTCTTCAGGATGTTGGGTGGCTATCCCGTGGATCGTTCCAGCAGCCATGATATGGTTCAGCAGGTGACAAAGTTATTCAAAACGCATGATGATTTTATTCTGGCAATGGCACCGGAAGGCACGCGCAAAAAAGTCGAAAAACTTCGTACCGGCTTTTACTACATAGCTAAATCGGCACAGGTGCCAATCATACCGGTAGGTTTTGATTTTAAAGAAAAGGAGGTTGTAGCTGGTGAGCCGATGTATCCTTCTGATAATTTCGAAAGTGACATGGAAAAACTGCTTAGATTCTACAGGAGAGTAACGGGAAAGAATCCTCAACTAGGTATTTCATAGACGATAATGTCCTGAAAACGAACAGTTGATCATTGAATCTAAACTTATTATTACCTTTGATTACTAACCAACCAATCATACGCTTATGAAAAAGCTAATTGTACTATTCGCATTTGTCGCAGGTGCAGCTACGGCTGGATACGCTCAGTTTATTAAACAAGGAACCATTCTTGGGGGTGGTGCATTTGAGTTTCGGTCTCACAAAGACAATGACAGTGATGTTAAGCAATCAAGCTTAAGTTTGATGCCATGGGGAGGCTATATGGTAATGGATAATTTTGCAGTAGGCGGAGTTCTGGATGTGAGCACATCAAAATCAAAATCAGATACTTTCGAATTTGTTAGTAATGAGATTAAATTTGGTCCCGTTGCCCGCTATTATATGGACAATGGTTTATTCGGCCATGGTCAATTTACTTTTGGAAGTGCAAAAGTGGAGAGTGGATCAGTTCCTCAAAAATCCAGTGTTTCAGAACTCAAGCTAGGAGTAGGTTACGCAATCCGTATTTCAGATACAGTGTTATTAGAACCCATTGCAGGATACTTATCAGAATCACGAAAGAATAAAGATACTGATGTAAAATCCAGTGAAAGCGGCTTTTTTGTAATGGGTGGTTTTACTATTTTCTTCCATTCAACGAATTAA
>CAYTBO010000042.1:0-23121 GCA_964436055.1 uncultured Ohtaekwangia sp. | reverse complement strand
AGTTGGCATCATTTTTTGTTATTAGCTTTGAAACAAATTAAAATTCTATGAAGAAAGTAATCATTTTCTTATTTCTCGTTACTGGGGTCGGTGTAGGTAGCGAAGCATTAGCCCAGGCCCAGGTAGCAATCGGCCTGAAGGGAGGATTGAATTTTGCCAAATTGGATATTGAAAATTCCACTACTGCGCTTAATAGCAGAACAGGCTATCATGCCGGTGCGTTTGTATTGTTCAAATTGTCAAAGATTGGAATTCAACCTGAGTTGCTTTTTTCTAAACAAGGCACAACGTTTCAGGGCAATACGCAGGATCTGAACGCTAATTTTGATTATATCAACATTCCGGTAATGCTGAAGCTCTATACCGTGGCTGGCATTAATCTTCAGGTTGGTCCTCAATTTGGATTTTTAACACTCGCAGAAATCGAAGATGATGCAGGAGGTGTTGTGTCTAAAGATGATGTAAAGGATTTGTATAAAAAATCCGATTTGAGCCTGGCATTAGGTCTTGGTTGGGATTTGCCTTTTGGTTTGACTATTGATGCTCGTTATAATTTGGGATTATCAAAAATTCAGGATGATGGTACATCCGGAGACACTACCAACAAGGTTATTCAGGTTTCGGTAGGCTACAAACTTTTTAAACTTGGTAAATAACCCAGAAATTAAAATATAAAAAAAGCCATCCGAAGGGATGGCTTTTTTTATTTTCCACGCTGTCCTAACTTCGCTCTTCTTCCACTTATGGCTGCGCCTGACTATCAACAAACGTTAGAATACCTGTACAGGGTTTTACCTATGTTTCAGCGTGTGGGTGCAGTGGCGTATAAGCGTGACCTGTCCAACACTATCGCGTTGTGTGAGGCTTTAGGTAACCCCCATTTGAAGTTTAAGTCAATACATGTTGGCGGAACGAACGGAAAGGGAAGCTCGAGTCACATGCTCGCAGCCATCCTTCAGCGGCAAGGCTATAGGGTAGGCCTTTACACATCCCCACACTTGAAAGAATTTACGGAGCGAATCAGAGTCAATGGAGCGGAAGTATCAAAAGAATTTGTCGTTTCCTTTGTCGCTCAGATACGGCCGGAGATAGAAAGAATAAAGCCATCCTTTTTTGAAATTACTGTGGCAATGGCCTTTGACTACTTTGCTTCACAGCACGTGGATTTGGCTGTGATCGAAGTGGGGTTGGGCGGGCGTCTTGACTCTACCAATGTGATTACTCCACTCGTATCATTAATCACCAACATTGGTTTCGATCATAAAGATATTCTTGGGGATACGCTAACGGCTATTGCTGGCGAAAAAGCAGGGATCATCAAGCCTGAGATTGCCGTTGTTATAAGCGAACGGCAATCAGAAATTGAACACGTTTTTATTACCAAGGCCAAAAGTAATCACTCACCGATCGTCTTTGCTGAAGACCATTACAAGGTGAAACAAAAAATGCATGACGGACAGCAATTTGAAGTGAGTAAAGGTGACGTGGTTTTGTTCGATGCCTTGCGATCAGAGCTGGCGGGCGGGTATCAGCGGAAAAACATTGCCGGTGTACTGGCCACCGTGGATTGTCTCCGCGAAGGAGGACTAGAAATTAAAGATCGGGCAATTATCGAAGGGATTGCAGCTACCGTGTCGCTCACGGGGTTGAAAGGCCGTTGGCAAAAACTACAGGACAAACCGCTTACGTATTGCGATACGGGCCACAACGCAGAGGGAATCAAAGAGGTGCTGGCGATGATCAATGCGCTGGAGTTTGAACATCTTCATTTTGTCATTGGCGTAGTGAAAGACAAAGATCCGTCTGCTGTACTGTCCCTGTTGCCAAAAGAGGCTACTTATTATTTTTGTCAGGCCGCTATTCCTCGTGCCATGCCCGCCGAGGAGTTGGCAAGAAATGCTGAGTCGTTTAAATTAAAGGGTTTGGTGCTGACCAGCGTAGCCGAAGCTATGACCTGCGCAAGAGCAAATGCCAAACCCGGGGACATGATCTTTATTGGGGGTAGTACATTTGTGGTGTCCGAAATTGAAGAATTGTAACCGATGAAGAGTAAGCTGGCTCGTTTTAAAATTATTTCCGAACGGGAAAATGTATTGGAGCCCGGTAAGGAATTGTATTTCAATATCAAGGGCAAATGGAAAAAAGTGTATTTTAAGAATGACAATCCTATCACACTAGAGTTGGCTTGTGGCCGGGGTGAGTATACTATCGGCATGGCGGAAATGTTCCCCGCTCGGAATTTTGTTGGGATTGACATAAAGGGTGATCGGATATGGAAGGGCAGTACTTGGGCGGAGGAAAAGAAGCTTACTAATGTGGCTTTTTTGCGTACACAAATTCACCTGCTTGAAAATTTTTTTGAGTCAGGGGAGGCCGATGAGATTTGGCTTACCTTTCCCGACCCGAGACCAAAAAAAAGGGATATCAAACGAAGGCTGTGCAACAACCACTTTTTGAGTTTGTATAAAAAAATACTGAAACCCACCGGCACTTTCAGGTTCAAGACGGACAACACCGCGCTGTTCCACTTTACTTTGGAAGAGATTGCATCCCGCTCTGATATACTAAATCTTCGTACCAGTTTTGATGTTTACAATTCTGAGCTTAAAGATGAGGTATTGGGTATTAAGACACGTTATGAGGAAATGTTTGTGCAAAAGGGAGAAACTATCAAATATCTCCGGTGCGAATTTGAAGCCGATGGAATGGAATCAAATACATAATACAGTTGAGAGGCTTAACATAAGGGTAACCTTCAGGTGAAAGTTTGGTAAGTTTGTCTTAATACATTTGAGAAGTCAGCTTCTCAACATATGGAATTTCAACGGAATGTAATCTTTAGGGCACCAGCCGAATGGGAAAAAAAAGAAAACGGGAGGTAGAACTAGTCATCATCTCCGATGTGCATCTGGGTACCTACGGCTGCCACTCAGAAGAGCTGCTTCGATATCTTAAAAGCATAAAACCCAAACGACTGATCCTGAATGGTGATATCATTGACATGTGGCAGTTCAGCAAACGATACTGGCCCAAAAGCCACATGGAAATTGTAAAACACATTACCGGCTTGCTGGCAAAGGGAACTAAAATCACCTACCTGACGGGAAACCATGATGAAATGCTGAGGAAATTTGCTGGCTTCAGGTTAGGGGCCTTTCAAATTGAGAATAAAAAAGTTTTATCCTTACAAGGTAATTCCGCATGGATATTTCACGGCGATGTGTTTGATGTAACCATGCGATACTCTAAATGGATAGCCAGGTTGGGCGCTTTTGGCTATGATGTCCTCATTCTTATTAATGCGTTTGTAAACTTCTTGTCTAAGTTAATGGGACGGGGAAGGATTTCATTATCGAAAAAGGTGAAAGATAGCGTAAAAGGAGCTGTCAAATTCATCAATAATTTTGAACATACGGCCGCCGATATTGCCGTAGCCAATGGTCATCATTATGTTGTCTGCGGTCACATTCATCAGCCAGAGATCAAAACCATTAAAACGGACAAGGGAGAAGTGGTGTACCTGAATTCTGGCGATTGGGTGGAGAACCTTACAGCCCTTGAATACAACAAGAACGAGTGGTCTATCTATCGATACGCAGACGATAAAAAAGCCCAATCCATTAAAATTCCAAAAAGATTCCGTAACAGCCTGGATAATGACGAGATATTCAAAGATCTTGTCAACGAATTCCTTACGGTGAAAAAATGAAGATTCTTTATGCCATTCAGGGTACAGGCAATGGGCACCTGAGCCGAGCGGTAGATGTAGTACCTGAATTAAAAAAATTTGGCGAGTTGGATCTTTTTGTGAGTGGAGCTCAAGCGGAGGTTGAACTTCCATATCCCGTGAAATTTAAATCGAAAGGCCTTAGCTTTTATTTTGGAAAAGGCGGCGGAATAAATTTTTATAAGACCTTTAAGAAGAACTCGTCAAAAGACGTTATTCAGGAAATCAGTCAGTTTCCAGTTGAGGACTATGATTTGATTGTGAATGACTTTGAGCCGATTTCTGCATGGGCCGCACGGAAGAAAAAGGTTAGAATAGTAGGATTAAGCCATCAGGGGGCATTGCTATCAAAGAAGTCGCCAAGACCTAAAACCATTGATCCGTTTGGAGAATGGATTTTGAGAAATTACGCTCCGGTAAAAAAGTATGTTGGCTTTCACTTTGAGCGTTACGACAAAACAATTTTTACACCGGTTATTCGTGCAGCGGTTCGTAATGCACGTTCATCCAACAAAGGTCACTACACAGTTTATCTTCCTGCCTACGATGACAAAAAATTGGTGAATCTCCTGATGAAGTTTGCCAATACGAGGTGGCATATCTTTTCCAAGCATACCACATCAGCATACAATGTTGGTCGCATATCCGTATTTCCTGTAAGCGGAATCGATTTTGTGGAAAGTATGGTGAGTAGTGCGGGCGTGCTTACCGGTGCCGGCTTTGAAACACCGGCTGAAGTATTACATCTCAACAAGAAGCTGATGGTGGTACCCATGAAAAATCAATATGAACAGCATTGCAATGCAGCTGCCTTGAAAAAATTAGGCGTACCCGTTCTGAATAAAGTAAAAAAGAAAAGTTTGCCAAAAATTGAAAGTTGGCTGGAGGGAAGCAAGCCTCTTGGGATTTCATTTCCGGATACTACCTTTAAAGCGGTAGAGAAAGCAATAGAAATATCTAACGGCTAATTTGATTCTTTCCCAAACCAAGGATCGGGTCACATGAACCTGCAATGGGGGCGCTCCTTTGTTCATAAGCTATGAAATCATTACCTTTAGGTAAGATAAAATACAAGTGATTATGGATATTCAGAGTAGAAAACTAAACTTTATACGGGAAATACTGGCAGTGAGCAATGAAAAAATCTTGGGCAAATTCGAATCTTTATTGAAGCAAGAGCAACAGGATTTAGATCCGGTATTAAAGAAAAAGCTAACCTCCTGAGCCCTGAATGCGAATAAGAACATTGGTGAGGGAAATGTTTATAGTAGAAAAGAGTCAGAAGAAATACTCAAGGCGCGTATGGGTTTATGAAGGTAATTTATACCGGCCAATGTATTGATAGCCTTGAAGAGTCGTTAAGGTTTTCAATAGAAACCCAAGCATTCAAACCTGAAACTTACCTCATTAAAAAGCCAACTATTTGATCGTGCGGAAAGTCTGGCACTAAACCCCCTGAAAGGCCAACGGGAAGAGTATCTCCAACATCTTGAGGAAGACCACCGAAGAATAATTGAATGGCATTTTAAGATCATCTACAAAATCATTGGCGAGTCTATTTACATTACCGATTTTTTTGGCACCATACAAGACCCTTCAAAGATAAAGGGATAAGATAACTGCATACTACACCATCGCACAAACCACCTGCATTGTTTATCCCCACCAACCTGCACTTTGAATTTCGAAAGACTGATTTAGCCTGTTAATCTGCTTCCAATACCTCGAGTACTGAAGCTAATGCATCGTAATCCTTCTGACCGGGCTTGTCTTCTTCACTTCCAGAAAGCACAATACCGGCAATGGGTAAATCCGGGATCTGATCGGCATCCATTTTGATGTTTTCAAACGGAAGAAGCACCTGTACCTCTTTGTTTACTTTTCCCATTTGCTGAATGATTTCCTTACTTAAGACATCATGTAAAACTAAGGCCGCCAGATAAGGTTTGAATTCAGTTGTCAACGTTTCCCATTCACTTAGGTTGGTATCCAAAATGATACTTTTAGGGGATAATTTGGAAAGTAACTGGTTGAGTTGTCTTTCGTTCAGTCTTATGTATTGAATACCGGATTGGGTTACTTTTTCAAATAAGTCATCATCCATGGCATCACTGTACTCAAGCACAAATGAGGGCCCCGACACCCATTCAGAAATCTCCAGGAAGGATTCAAATCCAATTTTCCCCGGACCGTTACCGATAGGGAATCCCAGCATATCCACCCCCATGCCAGCGCAATAGCGGGCATCGCTCAGGTTGGTAATGTTTCCTACGTTAACTTTGACTTTTAAAAGCATGGCCAAATATCAGAAGAAAGAAATAACTTTAATGCTTTAAAATTGATTAAGTGAAAACCCGGGTTACCCTTTTCTGTTTATTTATGATTGTCTTGCTCATGGGATGTGCTGAGGATGAAAGCATTGTTATAGAAAGAGATTCTGATTTTTTTCCACTTGCAGTTGGCAACTATCACCTTTATCAGGTGAATGAAACACAATACACACCGCTCGATCCTCCAGTTGATCTGATTTATGACTTGATGCTATCGGTTGTGGATTCATTCGAAAATACAAGCGGAGGTATTACTTATGTAATTAACCGGTCAAGGAAGGATGAAGGACAGAATTCATTTAGTTATTTGGATACCTGGTCAGCACGTGTAGAACTCAGCCAAATAGTGGTAAACGAAGGTAATATTCCCTTTGTCAGGCTGGCATTTCCACTGGTAAAAGGAAAACAATGGAATGGCAATGCCTTAAATATCCTTGGGGGCGAACAGAGCTGTGGCGCCAATCCCACCTTTTCTTGTGATATTTATAAAATAGAAAATGAGGAAGTGCCCTTTGAACTGAATGGAGAGATTCTTACCGAAACAATTGACGTGTTGCAAAACAACAATACCGATCTCATCGTTAAGAAGGATGTGCGCAAAGAGATTTATGCGAGAAATATCGGGCTTGTTTACAAGGAAAGTACAATATTGGAATTTTGCACGGTGGGCGATTGCATTGGGCAACAGCAAATTGAAAGGGGAATGATTTTAAAACAGACCCTCATTGAATACGGAGGTAATGAATAGATTTATTCTTATATCTATACTGCTCACCACGCAGGTTCTTTTTGCGCAAGACGGTCGGTATGCAATTTTTTTGAGTGACAAAGACCAAACAACCTATTCTGTGGACGACCCTTCAGCATTCTTGTCAGAGAAGAGCATAGCCCGCAGGGCAAGAAATGGCATCTCAATTACCACAGAGGATTTTCCGGTCAATCCAGCCTATGTTGAACAGATTAATGAAAAAGGAGCAATTGTTTTTCGTACGTCCCGGTGGTTTAATGCCGTTGTCGCAGAGGTTGAAGGTAACGTGTTGGATGAAATCCTTAGCCTTCCTTTTGTTACAAACGCGACATTTCTTTCACCGGTTAACGGTTCTTCAGGTGGCAGGATGAAGAAATTCAAAAACAGAAAAGATTCAAATCTCGGAATTGTAAATCACGTGCAAACAACCATGCTGGGCCTAGATGATATGCACGAGGATGGTTTCATGGGTGAAGGCATCGTCATTGGTGTTTTCGATAGTGGCTTCACGGGTGTTAACGTGACAAGCCCTTTTCAAGCCTTAATGAATGAAGGAAGAATAACGATGACTTTAGATTTAGTTTCCGAAAGTGGAAATGTCTTTCAGTTCGATGATCACGGTACGGAGGTGTTGTCAATAATGGCTGCGGACGAACCGGGGGTATATCGGGGAGGCGCCCCTAAGGCAACTTACCAACTCTACGTTACCGAGGATGCTTCTTCTGAGTACAGGATAGAGGAGTTTAACTGGTTGATTGCTGCAGAGAAAGCAGACAGTGCGGGGGTTGACATCATAAGTTCGTCATTGGGTTATAATCTTTTTGACGATCCCACGATGAATTATACCATCGATCAATTGGACGGAAATACGGCAGTAGTAAGTAAAGCAGCTTCAATTGCGTTAGCCAAAGGTATTCTGGTGGTTTGCAGTGCTGGAAATGAGGGTAATGTGCAATGGAAATTAGTCACACCTCCCGCTGATGTTGACGGCTTACTTTCGGTTGGAGCGGTTACCAGCTCGGGTAATCTCAGTGGTTTCAGCTCCATTGGGCCTTCTGCCGATGGGCGTATAAAGCCTGATGTAGTTGCGCTGGGATCAGGCGTATCCGTAATCAAGGCAAATGGAACTGCCGGCTTTACCAGTGGAACGTCCGCATCAACACCGCTGATAACAAGCTTAGCGGCTGGCTTGTTGCAAGCATTCCCTGAGCTGAGTGCAATGGCGCTTTATGACCTAATTATTACTTCAGGTAATCTCAGTCAAAGTCCCAATAATCAATTTGGCTATGGAATGCCGAATTACCTTGTGGCAAAAGAAGTGATGATTGGCGGAGAGCCAGTGACTCAAAACTCGTCCATTGTTATTTACCCTAATCCGGTGACGGGTGATTCGTTTAGTATCGGGATGAATATTCCAATGGGGCAATCTGCGGCCATTTCAATTTATACCTTACAGGGCCAACTGGTGTTTCAAAGTGAGGGAATTGTTTCCTATGCCAACAACCCACTGAATTTGGACCTTTCTGTATTTTCTGCTGGGCTCTATATCGTCCGGGTGGAGACCCTGGACATAGTGAAGACCTTTCGCTTAATAAAATTATAATTGCAGCGCTTCATTTAACTAATGTGGTCCTTATTCATGAATAGGAAGCCATTATATTTGTGGTATCGAGAAATTATAACAAATGAGCCCAATTGTTGCCCCATCTATTCTGGCCGCTGATTTTGCCAACCTTGAGAGGGAAGTAAAAATGATCAATAGTAGTCAGGCAGATTGGATTCACATCGATATTATGGACGGTGTATTCGTACCAAACATTTCAATGGGTTTACCCGTTGTGAAAGCTATTAAAGATCATGCTGAGAAACCACTTGATGTTCATTTGATGATTGTAAATCCCGAACGCTATGTAGAGGCCTTTTATGAGGCTGGTGCATCCATTATTTCTGTCCACCTTGAAGCAAGCCCGCACCTTCATAGAACGGTTCAGCAAATTCGCGCTATGGGATGTAAAGCCGGGGTGGCTATCAACCCCCATACTCCGGTATCACATCTGGAAGATATACTTGGTGATATTGACCTGGTTTGTATGATGTCTGTTAATCCCGGTTTCGGAGGGCAAAAGTTTATCGAAAGTACGTATGAAAAGGTGAGGAAATTAAAGATAATGATTCAAAAGGCAGGTGCGCACGTCCAGATTGAAATTGATGGTGGAGTCAATCAACAAAATGCAAAACCGTTGCTTGATGCCGGTGCGGATGTATTGGTGGCCGGTAATTTTGTGTTCTCTTCTTCAAATCCTGCACAAGTCATTGAACGGTTGAAGCAGACAGTATGATTTCGGCAAGAAATTTGATTTACGTTGAGGTATGAGGTATTTAATGTTGCTATTTGGCATAGGATTACTGATTAGTTGCTCGCAGCGTACTGTATCCCGCATCGAACCGGACACATCAATTGACCTGAGTGGACGTTGGAATGATACCGATTCAAGAGCAGTCGCTGAGACCATGACCAGTGAGCTACTGACAAGCGGGAATTTTAAATCTTTTGCTGAAGCACAAGGAAGCAAACCGTCGATTATTGTAGGGTGGGTGGTTAACAAAACGAGCGAGCATATCGATGCGGATAATTTTATTAAAAAAATTGAACTGGCTGTCTTCAATTCGGGCGTAGCTGATTTGGTAGAGTCCAGTGATTTCAGGAATAAATTAAGGGAAGAGCGCGCACAGCAGCAGGATTTTGCCAGCAGTGAGTCCGCTTCAAAGTGGGGTATGGAAGTAGGGGCGGACCTTATGCTTTTTGGTGAGATGACATCTGAAACAGATGTTTACAATAACAAGCGGGTTGTAAATTATATAGTTACGCTTTTCCTTACCGATATTGAAACCAACAAGCGTGTTTGGTACGGACAGAAGGAGATTAAGAAGTTTATTAAAAACTGATACGGTTTTATTAAGTCTATACATGTGGTCAGGAATCCGGGTTTTCAATTTTTCATTGTTTCCGCGTTGGTAGTTATTCAATCCTGCGCTACCTACTATCAGACTAATTATTCATTTAATGAGGCTTTCGAAAAAGGAAAGCTGGAAGAGGCGTTGGAAGTCTTACAGAATTCCCCGACTAAAGAGTATCGTAAAACAGAATTTCTTCACTTTGCCAACAAGGGATTACTGCTTTCTGTATTGGGTAAATATGAAAAAAGCAATGAGTACTTTGAAAAGGCATTTATTTACGGTGAAGATTATCGGATCAATTACATCAGTGAAGCCGCTTCCTATCTGACTAATCCGGCCATCATATCCTACAAAGGGGAGGATCACGAGCATCTCTTTATCTTGTATTACAAAGCCGTGAACTTTTTGAAATTGGGTAAGAGACAGGAGGCCCTGGTGGAATGCCGAAGACTAAATATCCGGTTGCAGCAACTAAGCGATCGGTATGAGTCGGACAAAAAATATAAACGCGATGCATTTATCCATATGTTAATGGGAATAATTTATGAAGCAGACAATGATTATAACAACGCATTTATCGCCTATCGCAATGCGTATGAGATTTATCAAACCGACTATCGGGATCTCTTTAATTTTGTGATTCCTGCTCAGCTAAAATTGGATATTTTAAAAACCGCCTTACTAAGTGGTTTGGTATCCGAGTTTGATTTCTTTAAGAGAGAATTTGATATGCCTGCTTATCAATATCAACCTTCAGAAGGTGGTGATTTGATTTTCTTCTGGCACAATGGGTTGAGTCCCATTAAATCAGAATGGGGCATAAATTTTGTGATCAACAGAAACAACAACATGATCACTTTTGTAAATTCTGATTTTGGGTTTAGTTTTCCGTTTAACGTGAGTGACTACGAGGAGAAGGACAAAAGCGGATTAGCAGGTCTTGAAGTATTCCGGGTTGCGTTTCCAAAATATGTTGAGCGACCCAGGTTTTTTAGCACGGGCAGTATTCGTGTGGGTGACACCACATTACTACTTCAGCCCGCGGAAGATATTAATAAAATTGCGACCCATGTATTGGCTCAACGAATGACGTTGGAATTTTCCAAAGCACTACTAAGGGCTGCCTTGAAGAAGGTAACGGAATACGAGATGCGAAAAGAAAATAAAGCGTTGGGATCCTTGTTTGGCATCATCAACGCGCTAACAGAAAAAGCTGATACCCGCAATTGGCAAACCCTGCCTCACACCATCTACTATAGTAGAGTTCCCCTCAAGTTGGGATCCAATGAAGTAACCCTTAATCTGCAGACAAGCATTGATAAACCCGCAGAACAACATACCTTCACGTATGTCATACAGAAAAAGGGCATGCAATTTCACACGTTTACTTCACTGGAAAGCCAGTACCCCCGATACAGTCTTTATTAACCGCATTATTTAAAGGCCTTGTACTGAGTGAAAAAGCGATTTTGTTGCGTTAATTTTCTAATTTTAACGCAATTTGGCATTCAATCACCTGTTAACTATCAAGCTGAATCGGTTGAAATCTATATTGGTGTTAATCCTCCTGTTAACAGGGCTATCTTTCACTGTCTATGCGCAACAGGAAGAGGAGATAACCTTCCCTCTGGATAATTTCTATGCCAAAAGGCAAAAGAGTGCTGTACAAAGCGTATTGAAGAATTTTGTTTTTAGCGGCAGCATTGGGTATGGCAACACGTTCATGCGGCATAAGCTTGAGGGTTTTGGAATTTCCCAGGCGGATGGAGTTCCACCTCTGATTTTTCCAATAGGCAGCAGCAATCGGTTTAGCAACTGGGTTAATACGGTTAGATCGAATATCCCCGCATCTGGCCCAGATAGTTTTATTGTCAGCTCAGATTCCACACAACTTGGCTTTAAAGCAGGTGCACTTAATCTTCCATTGAAGGTAACGATCCACTTTGAGTTTTTGGAAAAGTATAGACTGGGTTTAGGTTATTCCTATGAAATCATGAGCATGCGTGATTTTAAATCAACCAACTTTAAAGACAAGATTGGGTCATTCAGGCCTGAGAATCCTGCGGGTTTTATGAACAAATACTTTGTGTTACTCGGTGTTTCCTTTTACAGGTGGCATGATCTGCTATTCACCGGTGATGTAAATATTGGCGGTTATAACCCGGGTAACAATTTTGCTAAAGGGATCATCAGGAAAGGTATTTACGCCAATGCCGGCGTCACCGTTGAGCGCGAACTCTCAGAGTATCTCAAACTCTTCCTGCGACCATCGTTTGACATCAAAAACTATACGTTATCGGTACCCGGCAGCAATGACCGATCCATTGTGCATAACCTGAATGCCTTTTACCTAAACGTAGGTTTATCTTATCGCTTACCTGAGTTAGCGAAATGTTATCACCCCGATTGCCGCGCTCAGATCAACCATGCTCACGGCAATCGCGAGTATAGGAGCCGCATGCATCCCTTCTATAAAAAACAGAATCCGCACTACGGAGAAAACTACCCCAGGTTGATCAAGGAAAAGCGTAAAAACAGGAAGAAATTGAACCCCTATTAAAAACAGCTAAAATGTTGTTTTTAAGCAACTTAAATGACCTTTTTATACTTCGGAATTGCTTAATTTTCCTTACCTTGCAGGCCTCAAAATGAAGGGCTAAAAACTGATACTTTTGAGGCCCAAAGAAGAATAATAAAAAAGTAAGCGTGGCAGACGAAACTCCGACCCCATCCGCTGGAAAACAGCGGATCATTCCAATAAATATTGAAGATGAAATGAGAGGCGCCTACATCGATTATTCGATGTCGGTCATCATTTCACGCGCACTACCGGATGTCAGAGATGGTCTCAAACCGGTTCACCGAAGGGTGCTTTACGGTATGCAAGACCTCGGTGTAAACTACAACAAGCCTTACAAGAAATCCGCACGTATCGTGGGAGAGGTACTCGGTAAGTACCATCCGCATGGTGATTCATCCGTGTACGATACCATGGTGCGTATGGCCCAGGACTGGTCCTTGCGCTACCCGTTGGTTGACGGTCAGGGAAATTTTGGATCGGTTGATGGAGACTTTGCCGCGGCCATGCGATATACCGAAGCCAGGTTAAAGCGTATTGCAGAAGAATTACTCTCGGACATCAACAAAGAAACCGTTGACTTTCAACCAAACTTTGATGACTCCCTGACAGAACCTACGGTGCTGCCTGCTAAGATTCCAAATCTGCTTATCAACGGATCTTCAGGCATTGCAGTGGGTATGGCCACCAATATGGCGCCACATAACCTGCGCGAGGTCATTGATGGAATAATCGCCTATATCGGCAACCGTGAAATTACCATCCCCGAGTTGATGGAATTTGTCAAAGGACCTGACTTTCCAACTGGTGGTATTATATATGGATATGCCGGAGTGCAACAGGGATTTCTGCACGGAAGGGGCCGGGTGGTAGTACGCGGAAAAGCTGAGATCGTGACCAATGCAAATGGCAGGGATCAGATCATTGTGACGGAGATACCCTACATGGTGAACAAAGCACTCATGATTGAGCGTACCGCAGCCCTGGTAAACGAAAAGAAAATTGAAGGTATTGCCGACATACGTGACGAGTCTGACCGGGATGGCTACCGCGTGGTATATGATCTTAGAAAAGATGCCATTCCCAACATTGTACTGAACAACCTTTTTAAATATACACACCTTCAATCATCCTTTGGTGTAAACAATGTGGCGCTGGTAAAAGGCAGGCCGCAGACGCTGAATCTAAAGGACCTTATTTCCTTGTTTGTAGAGCATCGCCATGAAGTGGTTGTGCGCAGGACTAAATATGATCTCAATGAAGCCGAAAAAAGGGCTCACATTTTAGAGGGTTATATTATTGCGCTCGACAACCTGGATGAAGTCATTGCATTAATAAGAAGCTCTAAAGATCCGGAGATAGCTAAAGTTGGTTTGATTGAACGGTTTAAACTCTCAGAAATTCAAGCTAAGGCAATATTGGAAATGCGCTTACAGCGTCTTACCGGTCTTGAGCGTGAGAAAATCGAGAACGAGTACAAAGAACTGCAGGCCTTGATCAAGCATCTCAATGAAGTACTCGCCAATGAATCCATGCGAATGGATATTATCAAAGAGGAGCTTAGGGAAATCAGGGAGAGGTATGGTGATGATCGCAGGACTGAAATTGTTCACAGTGATGATGACCTCACAGTTGAAGACATGATTCCTAACGAGGAGATGGTTATTACTATTTCCAATCAAGGGTATGTGAAGCGTACTTCCTTGTCAGAATACAGAACACAGGGGCGTGGCGGTATAGGATCAAAAGCGGCATCTACCAAGCAGGATGACTTTACAGAGCACTTGTTTATTGCGCAGGCGCATAATTACTTACTTATTTTTACAGAATTTGGCCAGGTCTATTGGAAGAAAGTCTACGAAATTCCTGAAGGAAGTAAAACTTCAAAAGGGCGAGCGATTCAAAACCTGTTGAATATTCAAGCCGGAGATACGATCCGCGCCGTATTAAATATTAAAGACCTTGGGAACGAAGAGTATATCAAGTCCAACTATGTAATACTTTGCACACAAAAGGGAATCATCAAAAAAACATCGTTGGAGGCTTATTCCCGACCCAGGGCAAATGGTATTACGGCCATTACAGTTCATGAAGGTGACAAGCTCCTGACCGCCGCTTTAACGAACGGACAAAATCAAATTGTAATAGCGAAGAGCCTTGGAAAAGCAGTCCATTTCCATGAATCAGATGTCAGGCCAATGGGTCGTACGGCTTCCGGAGTTCGGGGGGTTACGTTGGAAAATGCGTTGGATAGGGTCATCGGAATGATATGCATCAAGCGGGCAGATACCAATGTGCTGGTCGTTTCAGAAAAAGGATATGGCAAGAGGTCATCGATCAACGATTACCGGATCACCCGTAGAGGGGGAAAAGGTGTAAAGACGATCAATATAACTGAAAAAACTGGCAAGCTTGTTGCAATAAGGGAGGTTGGTGATGAAGATGACCTTATGATTATTAACCGATCCGGTATCAGCATTCGTATAAAAGTTTCTGAACTGCGCATCATGGGCAGAGCCACTCAAGGCGTCCGCGTTATTAAACTAAATGAGGATGATGCCATTTCTTCGGTTGAAAAAATTCAAAAAATGGAAGAAACAGATACTTCCATTACCGATGTAAACCCATAAATTTGTAATTCTAAAACCTAACCAAAATGAAACAAATTCTTCTTTTAGCATTTATAATACCCTTTGCGGTAGCTGCTCAAAAGCCGGTAAAGCCAAGCATCCCAAAAGCCGAAAAAGCGCTTCGCGATGGAAATTTTGAGGAAGCCAAATCGATTATAGATGCTACCGTAAGCGATGAAAAGTTTGCTAACAACGCAAAAGCCTGGTATTTAAAAGGATTAATTTACGCGGGGATTGATTCTACTAAAAATCAGCAGTATAAATCGCTTGTTGCTGATCCATTCCCTGAGGCTAAAGAAGCTTTTGACAAAGCGTATGCTTTAGATAAAGGTAAGTCTGCCAGTTTCATAAATGACCCGACCGGTTTCCCTATGCTTACCGATCAGGTGAATTCATACTTTGCCCAAAGCTATTTTGAAAAAGGATTGACCGCCTATCAGGACGACAAGGATTTCCCGAAAGCTTTGTTAAACGTAGAAAGGACGCTATACTTTATTCCTAAAGACACATCCGTGTTGCTCAACGCCGGCCTCTTCTTCGCGCCCTCAGCGGAGGAAAACCAAAAGACGTTGGATTTCCTTAGAAAATATATTGAGGAAGGAGGGACTTCGTCCGATGCTTACATAATGATGTTTGGTGTGTATCGCGATAAATTGAAGGACAATGATAATGCCCTGGCAATCGCCAAAGAAGCAATAGCAGCTCATCCCGGAAATTCAGAATTTCCCAAGTTTGAATTGGACATGTATATCAAAATGGACAGACTGCCGGAGGCAAAGGAAGCTATGGAGCGGCAAGCTGCCAATGATCCGACTGACCGTGAGACACGCTATTTTTTGGGCGTGATCAATCAGCAACTAAACAATAATGTGGAAGCAAGAAAGTGGTATGATGAGTCTGCAAAATTGGATCCGAATTATCTTGAACCTCGTATAGCTGTAGCTGAGCTTGTTTATCTGGAAGCTAAATTGATCAAAGTTGAAATGAACCAGCTTGGCATTACAGCTGAAGACAAAAAAAAGAGGTTCGAATTGGATAATGTGTTGGTAGGGAAGCTTAAGGTTTCTTTGCCATATTGGGAAGCGTGTGAAAAAATCAGCCCTGACGATGAGCGCGTTTTAGACAATCTTTATTCCATCTACAGCGATTTAGATATGCAGCCTCAAGTGGCACGCATTGAAAAGAAGATGAAGTCACTGGGTCTTTGGGATTAAACTCAAATACCTTTAAAGGAAAAAGGCTGCTCATTCGTGCAGTCTTTTTTTATATTTTATTTCCGATTCAATCAGGTTGAACGCAATAGCTCAGTCCTGTACTCTGACAGAATACTGGATTTGGATAGAAACCCAATGTATCGGCGATTTTCTATTACCGGCAAATTCCATTGGCCTGTCTCTTCAAATTTCTTTAAAACGGAATTAAGACTCTCCTCCAGGGAAATGATGGCAAGCGGATGAGTCATGATATCCTTGATGACGATTTTGTCATATAATTCCTGATTAAACATCATCTCCTTCACACCATCCAGCAGTATCACCCCCACTAGTTCCTGATTGTCATCGACCACGGGAAACAGATTGCGTCTTGAACGGGTGATGGTAGACACAAGCGTACGCAGGCTGTCATCGGGATGAACCGTATGAAAATTGGTTTCAATCATTTTTTCCAGATCAAGTTTGCTTAACAAATACTTATCACGAGTTTCTACGGATAGATTCATTTTAGTAGCCAGCTTTTTATTCTCCATCGACAAGGGCTCAAAATATTTCATAATCACATTGCTAAAAGCAGAAACGATCATGAGTGGAATCATCAGGTTGTAGCCACCGGTAATTTCAGCAATCAGGAATATGGCTGTAAGGGGAGCATAAAACACACCACTTAAAATACCGGCCATCGCTACCAGGGTGAAATTCGCCTGTGGTACTTTAGCTAAACCCGTTAGATTTATACAGTAAGAGTACGCATAACCAAGGTATGCGCCTACGCATAATGAAGGGGCGAAGTTTCCACCGTTGCCACCACTTCCGATAGTAATAGCGGTCGCAAATACTTTAATCAGCAAAAGGAAAACGAGAAACGCCAACCCCGCCCACTCCGTGGTGATTAAGGAGTGAAAAATACTTGTTCGATACAATTCCTGGTGGTTGAGTGAGGCGAGCGACTTAATTCCCTCATAGCCTTCACCAAACAAAGGAGGGAACAGAATCAATAAGATGGCCAGCGCCAAACCCCCAATAGCTACTTTACTATAGTTATTTTTAATAAGGGAGAACCGATGCTCCACGCTGGTGAACATGCGGGTGTAATAAAGCGATGTAAGCCCCGCAAGTATGCCCAACAAAATGTAAAATGGCGTATTGTTATAATTGAACGGCTGTACATTGGTGAATGAAAGCAAGACGCCTTCTCCCAGAATAATTTTTGAGAATAACGCACCGGATGCCGCAGAAATGATAAGCGGAATAAACGCGGATACAGTTACGTCGGTGAGTAAGACCTCAATGGCAAATAATACCCCGGCAATGGGTGAATTAAAGGCACCGGCAATGGCAGCGGCAGCTCCGCAGGCCAGCAACATGGTTCTATCTTTATAGTTCAGATGATAGGTTTTTCCATAATTGGCGCCAATGGCGGATCCGGAACTGACCAGGGGTGACTCAAGTCCCACGGATCCGCCAAAGCCAACCGTAAGGGCGCTGGAAATAATGGGAGAGTACATTTGTGATTGGGGGAGCATACTTGATCTCTTGGCAATGCTGTACACAATATCCGCACT
Organism: uncultured Ohtaekwangia sp.; assembly: GCA_964436055.1. GTDB lineage: Bacteria > Bacteroidota > Bacteroidia > Cytophagales > Cyclobacteriaceae > ELB16-189. The sequence goes on along the minus strand of CAYTBO010000042.1, from coordinate 5,371 downwards.
CCCTTTTTGAAATTCATCTTTGCGGATAAAGTTTCGCAGATAAATAGCCGTCAGAACAAGACCAACCAGAGGAAATAACGTGAAGAGGAAAAAATCTTCGTAGTTATTTGAATAATTGGAAGCTAATACGGTAATCCGGTGTGTAAAACTTTTAAGGATCACAGCAGCCAGTCCGCACGATAGGCCAACCAAAATACTGGAGAAGATAAGGAACTGCTTTTCGCTAAGCTTTTTTTGCAGGTACCGTAGAACATGGGTAAATACCCTGTGAATTTTTCTTAGCATTCAATATTGAGAAAAAAGTTTAACTACGCCTTAAATTAGTTTAGTTTTGAATACACTCCTAAAAAATGGGGAAGTAATCATACATTTTGATTTACGTTTAATATGCCAAAAGTTGTTAAAGTAGGAATAGGACAATACAGTTCGGCCCATCTAAACCTCCCAAAAAGTTTGGAGAAGTTAGAAACAATCCTGGCTGAGGCAAGTGCCCGGCACGTTCAACTGTTGGTGGTAGGAGAGACCTGGCTCTCCGGATATCCATCGTGGCTTGACCATTGCACCAACGTTTCTCAGTGGGATAGCAAGGAAATGAAAGAAGCCTATGCCTTGTTTTACGAAAGCAGTTTAGCCATCAGAAGTCGGGAGTTTCAACAACTATGTGGACAAGTGAAAAAGCACAAGCTCACGCTTTGCCTGGGGTTAAACGAAAAGGTTAACTCAGGGCCAGGCAACGGCACGGTATACAATAGCTTTGTGCTTATTGGCAACGATGGAACTCTTCTTAATCACCATCGCAAGCTGATGCCTACTTTCACTGAGAAGATGCTTTATGGACTGGGTGATGGGCAGGGGCTGAAAGCCGTTGAAACAGGTTTTGGCAGAGTGGGTGGTAGTATTTGCTGGGAACATTGGATGCCGCTCAATAGGCAAGCCCTGCATGATTCCGGTGAACACATTCACATAGCCTTATGGCCTAAAGTGCATGAAATGCATCAGGTGGTAAGCAGGCAATATGCTTTTGAAGGCCGATGTTTTGTGTTGGCGGCAGGCCAGATGCTGAAAGCATCAGATTTTCCTTCAATGCTGACAAAGCCTGACTATCTGAAATCAAATCCTGATCAACTGACCCTGAACGGGGGCAGTTGTATTGTAGGACCTGACGGCAGCTATCTGGTGGAACCGGTCTTTGATGTAGAAAAACTAATTACCAGCGAGCTGGATTTAAACAATGCGATTAAGGAACGCATGACACTGGATACTTCCGGTCACTACCAGCGAAGAGACATTTTTACTTTTGGTGTTAATCATGAACGGATTGGTGATTAAGCATCTCCGTAAACTTTCAATACCGGATCTCTCAACTGGCGACCATCGTTTGATGTAACGAAATAAATGGCTTCCGCTATTTCTTCAGGTTTTACCCACTTTGAAAAATCAGCTTTTGGCATTGATTTTCTATTGTCTTCCGTATCGATGGTGCTGGGCACCATCACACTAGCAACTACTTGCCGGTTGTTGCCTTCTTCGTTTAGTAATTCAGCCAATTTAAAGATAAGATTTTTTGACAGCGTGTAGCCGATGGCATTATTTCCGTTTTTACGCTCGATCGATGGTTTAGATCCAATAAAGACTAGCCTTCCACCGTTTTTGCGAGAGGCCATATGTTCAAATAGTTTTTTGGATACGAAATAAGCCGTATAGAAATTTAAGTCAATCATTTTCTGCACCTCCTGGCCTCCTGTTTCGGTAACCGAACCACCCGCATAGCCCCCAACCAACATCAACCCAGCGTTTATTTCCTTGTGTTGTTGGATAATTGCTTGCAGGACCTTGTTCGTATTTACCTCATCGCTCAAATCAACTCGATGCACAGAAATCAAGGGTTGATTTTCAAATGGGTTCCTTTTCCTTGGCGATAATAAGGCAATGACCTGGCAACCCTGTTCTACAAACTTTTTTACACAAGCCATACCTAAAGATCCGCCTGCACCGGTTATAAGTACATTCATTTTATTTGTTTTTTCCCCATGTGATAAAGTATAAATTTACCAATAATAAAATTATTCATTATGAGAAACATTGTGTCCATGTTGATAGTAATGATACTGTTTTCCAGTTGTTCTCCTCAGGGTAAAGAAGAGCTAAGCAGCGCTGAGGTAGATGAGCTGATGGATCACTGGCTAACGTTATGGAAAAGGTATGATCTGGATATGCTTGACACGATATTTTGGAATGATCCGGAAATGACTTACTTCTCCTCTGAAAAGCAAGGATTGATAAAAGGATATGATCAGATGAAGCCACACCACGAAGGGTTTGGTTTTGTAGCTGGAGGAAAACAACCGCCTAATAGCTTATGGCTTGAAGAAGTAAACACCACCATGCATAGTACCTTGGCTACCATTGAAGCAATCTGGTATTTTGGGGATAAGTCTCTCCCAAAAGATAGCATTCAAAACGGGCCGGTTACTTTTGTGGTTATCAAGAGTAACGACGGCCATGCACGGATTGCACATACCCACTTTAGCAACTATGAATGACGACTATTTGCCACTATAGAATTTTCTGATATCGCTGGCAATTTTTATCAAGGCAGGTTCATGAATGTACATCATATGACCTGCTTCGTAGTAAGTGAGTGTGACGCGTTCCTTTAAGATTCCATTTCTGGCAAACGTATACTCTGTATCAAAGAAAGGGCAGATCAAGTCGTAATATCCGCTGGCTACAAGTACTTTCAAATCCTTGTTTCTTCTCATGCTATCGCCAAGTTTCCTGGCAACATTTACATAAGAGGGTTCCCAGTATTGCCCTTCCGGTACATTGCGCCAACGCCACTTCGAGCCGATTTCTCCATTGGATGAGATGTATGGCCTGTCCATTTCTACATTTAACTGACTCGCATAGTAATGGTTGAGGATAGCCGTATACGCACTCTCAATGCTATAGCTGGAGGGATCACCCAACGTAGGGCGTTCAGCAATATCATCGGCTTCATCACCCATAAAGCGACCATCCAATTGCCCAATGGCAAGTCCCTTGTCACGGAGTAATTCTTTTCTGTATCGCGGTATGAGAATCCTGAGATTGGATAACTTAATATAGGATTGAGAAAGTCCGGTGAAATAAGCAATTCGTTCAGCAAGGTGATTTTCTTCAGCTTCTGTTAACCGGGAACCCTTGTATAAAGCGTTCACATATTCATACAAGGCAAACTTTCGGGCTTCCTCAACAAAAATATCAAGTGTTTTGTCGTTGCCGGCCTTCTTGTGATACCAGGAAGTAGCTGCCATACTGGGAAAATAGGTGACATAAGATACTATGTTGTCATGGACGCTGGTCGACCCCTGATAGTCCAACGCCTGCGAGATGAGGATCAACCCGTTTAATGCCATCTCTTGTCCGTCACCCTCTAGTTCATGGGTTACGGCTGCTGCGCGTGTTGTTCCAAAGCTTTCGCCGACAATATATTTTGGAGCGTTCCATCGTTTGTGTTTGGTTACCCACAGACGTATAAACTGTGCGACAGAAATTGCGTCTTCGTTCAATCCCCAGAAATCTTCAACCTTACCCTTACCAACTACACGACTATAACCGGTTCCTACCGGGTCGATAAATACGAAGTCGGTAAGATCCAGCATTGCGTGGTTATTGTTTATTAGCGGATAGGGCGCACCACCATCATCTATTCTGGCATCGCTATCCACTTTTGTTATTTGAGGACCGAACAATCCCATGTGGAGCCATACCGAAGCTGACCCAGGACCGCCATTGAATACAAAAGTAACAGGCCGGTTTATGTTTTCTACGCCCTCAGCTTTATAGGTAACAGACCAAATGGATGCAACTGAGTCTCCCTCCCTATTTTTTAGATAGGTTTCACCGGCAATTGCTTTGTATTTAATGAGTTTACCTCCAAACGTGCCCTGATGCGAAGTCACAAATTCTTTCGGTGGAGACACCGGCTTGACTACTTCTTTTTTTTCTTCCTGAGCAAAACAATTGGCAGAAGCAAACAAAAAAATGGATGAGCTAATGAGGTATATGGATTTGCGCATAATCACTATCGGTTATGATTTTTCCACAAGATGTAAAATTTTTCTTACATTCATAAATGAGTAAGCAGATAGAAGCTGAATTGACCCTGCCTCAGGTAATCGCCACTTCAAGGTGATTGATATCATCCAACCTATTGATTAAAATCATATTTCACTCGTCATAATTTTCACTATTTGTGTGTCGAATGAATGCGCTATTGAAAACCTAAAACAAAATCACGATGAAATCAATCTTAATTCCCATAGACTATTCGGCCTATGCATCCGCATCAATCAGTATGGGCATAGCCCTGGCCAAAAAGACCGGTGCAGAGCTATTTCTTCTAAATATCTATGATGGCCCTTTAGATTGGAATCGCATCCCGGTATCGCAGCAACAAGCTTATCCGGAGATCGAGGCACGAATGGTTGAATCCGAAATTAAAATGGATAAGCTTACGGACGATAAAATGTTCAAAGGTGTGAAGGTAACGGGTATAGTTAGACCGGGTATCATTCTTGGGGAAATCATGCGTTTTGCCAAATTGTATAAATCTGATTTGATCATCATGGGTGCCCATGGTATAGGGGGGTCTCAGGGATATTTTATAGGGTCTCAAGCGCAAAAAGTATTACGGACGGCACCATGCCCTGTTTTGTCTGTCAAGAAGGACTTTAAACCGGCATCGGTCAGGAAGGTTATCTTCGCGGCCGACTTTGAAGAAAATCTGATTAAGCTATTTGGTAAGATAACAGATTTTATAAAAGCCACAGGCGCTGTGGTTGAACTGGTATTCATTAATACACCTGTTAATTTCAAAGAAAGTTTATCCATGGAAAAGGCCATGAATAAGCTTATTCATGCTTATCCGGAATTGAAAATGAAAGGATTTATTCACAATGCCAGAGAAGTGGAGCAAGGTATCATGGAATTTGCTGAAAGCAGACATGCTCAGGTGATCGCTAAAATAACACACGACAGAAAACGTAAAGCAGGATATCACTTCGGGGTGACAGAGGCTTTATTGTACCGTTCTAAAATGCCGGTGCTCAGTGTAGTTGCAAGTTGATAATTAAAAACCAGGTTTGGATCAGATTAGCCTATTCATCGTAATGGGTAGTTTTCTGATTCGCGTTCCGGTATGATCAACGATGGCATTGGCCAGCGCGGAGGCAACTGTAGGAAGTCGCGCATCTTCGGCTCCATCAGGCGCTGCGTCATCTGGCAATAGGTAATTTTCGATTTAAGGACATTGGTGTATTTTCAACATAGGATAACACTCTTGTCCGACTAAAAAATTAAAGGGTGGAGGTTAATCCACCCCTTTTTA